>JBAXMF010000215.1:0-4666 GCA_037134435.1 Methanomicrobiales archaeon
GTTCCTGCTCGTGGTACTTCATCTCCTTTTCACGTTCTTTCCGATCGGTGATGTCGAACATGACCCCGATAATGCCGGTTGCCTCACCATCAGAATTCATAATCGCAGCCTTATCGATCATTACATCCCTGGTCTGTCCATTTTTTGATACAACACGCCCTTCGTAGTGTTGCGTTCCCAGGGAATTGAGAAGATCCTCGTCCGTCCTGAGATATTCATCCGCAATTTCCTTTGGGGCTACATCGTACACCGTTTTTCCAATTATCTCGTCCTTTGACCGGCCAAAGAAAGTCTCAAAGGTTTTGTTGCAACCCGTATACGTACCCTCACGATTCTTAATAAAGACCGGAATGGGAATGGTCTGGATCAACGTCTGCATAAACAGGTAATTATCATTGAGTGTCATTTCCACCCGCTTGCGTTCAGTGATATCCCGGCCGAGGCTCATGACCGCCTGCTGACCATTATAATCAATAAGCCGGACGTTGATTTCAGTTGGTATGCGGGTCCCATCCTTCCGCACATTGCAGGTCTCGAAGATATGATGTTCCTTCATCATCACCTGGCGTATCCGTTCAGGTACCAATGCGGCATATTCCGGGCTGTCGAAGTCCATCGGCGTCATCTTCAACATTTCTTCCCAGCTATACCCCAGCCGGTCGCAAAGAACCGGGTTTACGTCCAGTATCCTCCCGTTTATATCATGAATGAGAATAGCATCACCGGAATTATCAAACATCGTCCGGTATTTTATCTCGCTCTCCTTCAGCGCTTCCTCCATCTGCTTGCGCTCGGTGATGTCCCTGGTCACGCCAATGAGTACCTCCTGGCCATTCCACCATCCCCGGGTAACTGTTGTCTCAACCTCGGTACGAGTACCGTCCTTTGAAAGAAGGGGGACCGGGCAGGACTCCACAGTCCCTGCAATCATTCCCTGTACGTTTCGGAGCGCTTCGTCCCGCCGCTCAGGTACATGCAACAGCAGGACATTCATACCGGTAAGTTCCTCGTTGGTATACTGGAGACGTTTTATGACGGAATCATTCACTGAAATGATGCGTCCCTCCATGTCCAGGACAAAGACCATCTCGTTGATGGAGGCAAAAAGTGTCTGGAGGTTGACAGAAACTGTCTTCACCTCTTCTTCTGCGATCATCCGCGCAATCGTGGTGCCCAGCTCACGGCCGATTGCAGTGAGCACCTGGATTTCATCAGCCGAAAGGGTATCCCGCTTCGTATTTGCCACGTTGAGTGAACCGATCACACTGTTTTTTGAGATAAGCGGGATGCTGGCCAGTGAACGGATCGGGAATTTTCCTGCAAGTTCCGGTGAAAATTCTTCAAAATGTTCAGTGATGACGGGCTGGCCCCTGGCAAACAGGGTATCATAGGGGGGTGCATCGATGGGTATGACCCGGGTCTTTTCGATGAAATCATCCGGGAGGTTTTTGCTATAGTGGACCTCTGCAGTCCTTTTTTCCGGGTTTACGAGATAAATTCCCCCTGCTTCAAAATCCAGCAGCTCGAGCGCCCGATCAAGTGAGTCCCTGAACAGGTCCGGGAGTGTCTCGGCCTTGTTGGCGGTGATAATGACCTCGTTAAGCGTTGAAGTCATCTTTGCGTATTCTTTTAATGATTCGGCAATCAGGTTGCTGTACGCGATCTCTTTCTGCAGCTTCATGTTTGCTGAATACAGGTCAGCAGTCCGCTCCTGCACCTGGACCTCGAGATTGTCGTGCGCTTTTTGGAGCGCGAGCTCTGCGTCCTTGCGATCGGTGATGTCGGTTAACATTGCAAAGGAGCCCTGGACCGAACTATCATCACCAATAAGCGGCGTCGCTGATACATTAAACGTCCGGGTCCTCCCGTCCTTTACCTTAAACTGTCGTTCGTATGAACCAGGTTTCCCTTCAAATCTCTGCATGAACTTTCCCTGCTGGTCCGCAAGGGCCTCTTCAGGTATGAAAGACAGGACTGGTTTTCCGAGCATCTCGTCAACCGTGCACCCGAGCATCGTTGCCATGCGCTCATTGACATACGTCGTAACAAAATCCTTGTCCATCGCCCAGATACCTTCATGGGAAGTCTCAACGATACGACGGTTCTTTTCTTCACTCTCTTTTAATGCCGCAATAGTCGCATGCCTCTCCACCACTATCCGGGTCTTTTGCGCCAGTTCGGCAAACTGTGCGCCCGTTTCTCCACCTTTCTGCAGATAGAGGTCTGCACCGCTGTTGATCGCCTTAATGACAATCTCTTCCCTACCCCTGCCGGTGAACAGGATGAATGGGACCTGCCCGAATCTCTTCCGCACTTCAATGAGAAACTGGATGCCGTCCATGTCTGGCATATGGTAATCGGAGATGATCGCATCGAATTGTTCTTTTTCGAGCAGTTCTAATGCAGCGATAGCCGAATCAATGGTTGTAATAGAAAAATCCCCGGACTGCTCAAGAAACATCCTGCTCAGCTCAAGAAGGTCTAATTCATCATCGACATAGAGGACACGAATTTTATCGGCCATTAGGTAATTCTCCCCGTGAAACGCCAGATGCCGTTCGGCACGGTCATCTCGAACCTTGCTCCTTTCCCGGGATCGCCCGTCTCTTTTATCGTGATGCCGGTAATGGAAAGAATCTCTCTTGATAAGGCTAATCCAAGCCCGGAGTTCTTTCCGAAGCCCCGCTCGAAGATTTTCTCCTTCTCCCCGGCAACGACCCCATCACCATCGTCTTCGCATACGATGACCTGATCCGCATCGCGTGCCTTCATAGAGAAGCGGATGGTCGTGATCTTCCTGCCGTACCGCACCGCGTTATCCACCAGGTTGTCAAAGACCCGGACAAAATCCGGGTCAGCAAATACTTCAGATCCGGCAATAAGATCGTTGTTCACCAGGACGTCTCCAAGATTGGCTCCTTTCGTTGAATTATCCACAATTGTGGATATATCCTGCCACACCGGGGTTTGAACGCCAATCTCATCGTATTCCCTGGTGAACCGGACCAGGGCGGAGATCTGCTTTGCCGTGGTGCTAATATTCTGTACATACTCCTCCTGTGAGGGATCGAGTTTGCTGTCTTTTAGTAGTTCGATGTATCCCATCTGAACGGTAAGTTGGTTATTGATATCATGACGGGTGATGCTGGAGAGTACAGTAAGCTTTTTATTTGCCTGGCTGAGTGCTCCCTCCGTAGCTTTCCGGGTCGTTACGTCCCGGATAGTTCCCATAAACGCTTTAAGGGAACCGTCCGGATATCGTACCGGCATCGAGGTGATGAGGGTGTGAATGACCGTTCCATCTTTTTGCTTTAACTGCAGGGGATATTCTCTGACATAGCCATTCTGTTCAATCAGGGAATTAAAGGCCGACCGTTTCCCCGGTTGTGCATATAATGAGGTAATCGATACCTGCGACAATTCTTTGCGGCTTTTATACCCGAACAATTCCAGTGTGGCATCATTGAAATCGATCCATTTCCCGCCTGGGGTAGTGATGAACACGCAATCCCGGGATATGGTGAAGAATTCACGGTACTGCTCCCCGCGCTCCTCCCTCTCTTCCTCCCCCTGCATGATATCGGTGATATCACTGATCGCAATACGAACCGTAGTCGCTCCGTGGCAGCCAGAGATCCGGATACCTTCCAACTGGGCAGGGAAAACAGAGCCGTCCGGCCGTATCATGAGGAGAAGGTGGCACGTTTGTTTCTGTCCCTGCCGCAGCAAAGCCACAAAATACCGGTCCCAATGTTCCAAATCTTTTTCTGCGACATATTGCCTGAACCAGCTATTAATCAGTTTATTCCGATCAACACCAAGGAGCATCGCACCAGCGAGGTTCACCCCGATAATCAGCGCCTTGTCGGAAAGCGTCAGGTAACTAATCGGGGCAAAGTCATACAGGTCAAGGTACTTGTCCCGCAACTCCTCCTGGGCGATTAGAGCTCTCCGGAGTTCCTCTGCCTGGGTCTCAAGTTCGATCTGGTGTACCTGGAGTTCGTGGATGAGTTGTTTTTGGGTCTGCCTCTCGAGATCAGGAGTGACCTTCTGGGAACGGGCAAGTTGCTCCTCGGCATCATCCCGCAGCATTCGGGAGTTACCCTCCGCTGTATCGTCCGTTGCAATCTTCTTCTTTGATGCCATCAGGTACCTCTCCCCGCTGATCGCCACATGCCCTTTGGTACTGCCATCTCGAACCGTGCCCCTTTGCCTGGCTCACCCGTCTCGGTGATCGTGATACCCGTGATATCGAGAATTTCCCGGATAAAGAAGAGGCCCCTCACCGAAGTACGGGTATCCCCATCATGCAAAAAGATCTGCTCCTTCTTCTCCACGGGGATGCCGACACCATCGTCTTCAAAGACGAAATTAACGCCGTCGGAAGTGACCGCGTGCCAGACCCGGATCCGAGTGACATGGCCCCCGTGAGCGAGCGAGTTCTCGAAGAGACGCTGGCATGCCTTTTCCAGCAGGGGATCGGCAAAGACCTCGAGGGTTTCTGTCTCAAGGGAATGATTAATGTTGCTGACGGGCAAATGAGAGAGCCCGAACAACATTGTCCGCTTCACATTCTGCCATACCGGAGGTGTTACACCCATGTCCTGGTAATCCTTCGAATATGCAATGGTCCCGCGGAGTAACCGGATCGCTTTTTCGCCTTTTT
>JBAXMF010000216.1:0-4655 GCA_037134435.1 Methanomicrobiales archaeon
TACCTGATGCAGAGAACTCACCACGTGCCCTCTCATACTCCTCTTTCAACTGCTTCCCTTCCGCATGTAACTCATCAAGCTGTTTCATGCGGGGGTCCTGACTTAAGCGGCTGATTTCTTCATTTAGGACATTAATTTCATCTTGCAGTACCAGTGACCGGGCTATAAGCAGGGGATACTGATCCTCTGCCTGGCGAAATTCTTCGCAGGTATGGAGATAAGACTCATAGATCTGCCGGATCTTGTCCAGTCCCATCACTTTATTACGCGCTTCTGCAATTGTTGGATTCAGCGAGTTAATTTCCCGCCCAACCTGGTCAATGGCAGCCCTTATGGCTTTCATCTCCTCAGGAAAAACCGCGATTAAGTATCGACCGGGCCCTGCCGAGCTTTTGAGGCAACCCTTGAGACACTCGGTAATTGCGATATAAAAATCATCCGGATTTTCAGGGAACTGCCGGTTAAGTGCAGCCATTATAGCTTTTTTATAAAGGGGCAGAGATTTTTCCACCACTTTTTCTAGTTTTGGATGCACGACCCCCTCGTGTTCGGCAGAGCCAAGAAACTCCACAAGTCCCCTTAATTTTTCAATATTCCCGAGGATATTTCTTCTTGACACGTCTACATGGTCTTTTTCGTTTTTCCCAACCTTTGAATACTCACCCGTTATCCAGATAGGAATCTCACCTGACGCCAGGGTTAAGGGAGGTACTTCTTCTTTATGGAACAATTCCTTTAACTGCCGAAACATAGAATACACAAATTTATCCTGCAAGAAGACATTCTTTCTGATACCTTACAGATGGGGGGCCGAAAAAAAGGCTGCGAACCGCTCAGTCGTCACGTGCAATCTGACGTAGCCGTTCCACACCGTCGATCTCACTAATTACCTTTACAACTGTCGGGGGCACGAACTCTTCCCACGGTTCTCCTGCAAGCATCCGCCTCCGGATTTCTGTACCACTGTGGGTAGCCCGCTCGTACATTGCGGGGGAGTTTACCGGGATCCCTGCTTCACGGAATAACCGGACAACAAGCGGATTACTGGAATAAATAATGTCGAACGGAGGCGCCAGTGACCTCACGTGCGAGACCCACAAGGCATTTCTCCTGATGTCCTCTATAGGGATTACATAAAACGGGCACCCAAGTCCTTCAAGGGCTGTTGTTATCATCAGTACCCGCTCACCGCCGGTAAACGGGTTCTCGATTTCATGGCTCATCTGGGCACTGCCAACCCCGATTACGATCTCATCAACACTTTTGGCAATCTGGCGGAGAACCTTCTGATGACCATTATGATACGGCTGGAACCTCCCGATATAGAATGCCCTGCTCATTTTTATACCACCATATTTGCGATCCGGGCGGCAAAGGCACCGGCAGTAAACCCGGAATCAATATTAACAACCACGATGACCGAACAGGACTGAAGCATACTGGCAAGAGCCGCCCTTCCCTGGCCCATATATCCATAACCGCTGCTTACCGGAACCCCGATAACAGGGCGGTCAACCAGCCCTGCAACAACTGCAGGGAGGGTACCCTCGCGCCCGGCGGCGACAATGAATACGTGGGCATCAAGGAGGGCTTTTAATGCAGGGAAAAGACGATGAATTCCTGCCGCACCGACATCATAGGCAGTACAGACCCTGCAGCCCATCTCCTCGGCGATTACCTTTGCCTCTTCTGCTACACCGATATCGGACGTACCGGCAGTAATAATTCCTACAACCCCACCCGTGGCTACAGGCAAAGGAGCATCAGGCGTAGACAAGACGACCATTTTTGCAGTCTCGTGATACGTGAAATGCAACCCCTTCAGTTCACTTTTTTCCCTTACAGTTTCCTGCTGTCCGGGACTGATCCGGGATATCAGGCACCTGCCAGCCACCTCTGCGTGGTGGATCGCGATATCCGCAAGCTGACCCGGCTCTTTTCCTTCAGCAAGTACAACCTCCGGAATCCCGCACCGGAGCTGCCTCCCCAGGTCCAGGCGCGCGAAATCACCGACTGCATCGATCCGCAAGCCCTCAATCTCCTTGACTGCCTCCTCGAGCGATATCTGCCCGCCATTCAGCCTCTTCAGGGCATCCCTAAGCATGTGGTTCGGTTGCATGGTTTGATAATAAAGATATGGTCTGGCGTATAATTATACGTTCATCATATGAGCTATCTTTTATATATCGCATTATTCGGGGCAGCTGCCGTTATATTCCTGTGGTTGCGTGATGCCCGGATATATTATCGCACGGGCCTGCCGGGATACAGGAAAGCCGCACGTTATGGTGTACTATATGGTGCACTCGCCACTCTCGGGTTCCTTATCGCGCTGCTCGGTACTTCCGCAGAGGTACTGGGTATCGGCATCGTGATGGCTGCACTTTTCCTTCGGGACAGGGGCACACGGGAAAAAGTATGGAAGGACGAAAGTACCGCAGAACGTTTCTTTGGCTCGGTACGATATGGAAGAAAATAGGATAGCTGACTGGAATGGTGAGAGAAGAATGATACAGAAGCCGAGGGGGACCAGGGACTTCCTCCCTGATGAGATGGAGCGACGAAGAGCAGTAGAGAAACGTATGCGCGACGTTGCCCGTTGCTGGGGATATCGCGAAGTTTGCACCCCTGCATTTGAAGAACTGGAATTGTTCACCGCGCGCTCTGGCCAGGGTATAATCGAAGAAATGTATGTATTTGAGGATAAGGGGGGCCGCATGATGGCACTGCGGCCGGAAATCACCGCGGCGGTCCAGAGAATGTACCTTAACGAAGCACGGGGTACCCCAAAGCCATTACGATGGTGTTATTTCGCGGATTGTTTCCGGTATGAACGCCCCCAGAAAGGACGTTATCGCCAGTTCTGGCAGTTTGGCGTTGAGCTGATTGGTGCAGATACGTCGGTTGCTGATGCGGAGGTGATCATACTTGCCCGTGACCTCCTTGAATCTTCAGGGGTGTCATTCACCCTGCATATCGGCCATCTGGGTTTTATGAAAGCACTGCTTTCAGGTATAGATCCAAAAGAACAGCGTATTGTAATGCGATACCTTGACAAAAAAGACGATGCTGGCCTGAAGGGTCATCTTGCAGTTACCGGGAGGTCAGACCTCTATAGTTCCCTCACGGCACTGCTCAAATGCCGGTCACTTGACGAAGTGACAGGAGTTACCGGGGAACTTCCTGAATATGCAAGGATTGAAGAGACTCTTGGCCTGCTTGACGAAATGGAGGTTGCGTATTCACTTGACCCAGGTATAGCCCGGGGGCTGGACTATTACACGGGCATAGTATTCGAGGCATTTGCAGATAACCTCGGCGCAGAGAACCAGATCCTTGGAGGTGGTGCCTACCGCCTCGCCCATCTCTTTGGCGGGGACGATGTACCATCATCAGGATTCGCGATAGGGTTCGACCGCATAATGGTCTCACTGGGTGATGCGGCAGAAGAGGCAGAACGTGTCGTCGGTATCGTCTACACCCAGGAGGGAAGGACGTATGCGCTCCAGGTTGCCAGGGCATTCCGGGAAGCAGGGCTCCGAACTGAAACAGATATCATGGGGCGCAACATCGGGGCCCAGATCACCCATGCGTCGAAGTCTGCACAATTCGTCGCAATTATCGGAAAGCGCGAGCAGGAGTCAGGGACGGTCACATTAAAAGACCTGATCAGTGGTGAACAGCGTGAACTAGACCTCCCCTCTGCAGTCCGCGAGGTGGTAACGAGTGGTCCTCGCGGATGAGCTTGCCAAGGCCCAGAGAAGTATCAGTGTCGCAGAATTCTTCGAGAAAAATAAGCACCTGCTCGGGTTTGACTCCCCTACAAGGGGAATTATCACAACCGTCAAGGAAGCAGTTGATAATGCCCTTGATGCCTGTGAAGAAGCTGAAGTCCTTCCCGATATCTATGTAGGTATAAAACGGATATCCGGGGATGTATTCCGTATTATTGTCGAGGACAACGGCCCCGGTATTGTACCCGCACAAATCCCGTATGTATTTGGGAAACTTCTCTATGGTTCACGTTTCCACCAGATTAAACAAAGCAGGGGCCAGCAGGGCATTGGTATCAGCGCTGCCGTGCTCTATGCACAGCTTACCACCGGGACGCCGACCCTGGTTATTTCCCGGACAAGTGCGGCAACACCCGCCTGCCAGGTGCTGCTCCAGATAAAAATTGAGACCAACGAGCCGGATATTATCAGCACGCAGGAGATCGAATGGGACAGGGCTCACGGGACCCGTGTCCAGATTGAATTTAAAAGCAGCCTTGCCGCTAAAAAAAGGCTCCTCGAATACCTGCGCTACACGGCCGTCGTGAACCCTCATGCACGGCTCCGTGTTGACCTGGACGATGAAACGGAAACATTCGAACGGGTGAGCGCGGAAATCATTGTCTGCCCAAAAGCAATCCAGCCACATCCACACGGTATCGAGATTGGGCAGCTCCAACGGATGCTTGCATCAAGTGACGAACAGGTCGAACTATTCCTTGTATCAGGTTTTTCCCGCGTCGGGAAGAAAACTGCACTTGAAATGTGCCAGATTGCGGGGGTATCCCCGGAGAAATCTGCGAAAAAACTGACCAAAGATGAACAACGGCAGTTGATTGCTGCCATGCAGCAGGTGAATGTCCCCGCCCCGCATGCATCACT
>JBAXMF010000217.1:0-4634 GCA_037134435.1 Methanomicrobiales archaeon
CGATGATGTCCATGACGGCAAGCCCGAAGAAATCGTTCAAAAGAACCGGACCTTATCCAGGGCATCTCCTGTTTTTAACGCACGATTTCGAGGGACAAGGCACCATTAACTCAAATCAGGTTTTCAAAACAGAGAGGGACGCCCGGTCACAGTTAAACGAATTTATGAGTTTCTCATCGGGAATGGGGATACTATTGGCCCTACAACCTTGAAAGAAGAAGTTTCCGGAGGAAAGAGTATCTTGCTACACGTTCGATTAGCGTTCTCATAAGCCCAAAAGAGGCTGTCCCGGACATTGGTATCAAGCGTTTTTCATTGTTGATTTGATGAACCATTCAAGATATTTTCAAACAAGACCTGTTAAGAAATATATCAGGACTGTACACCATTTCTTGCTTAATCCGGAATTGGAATGTAGTCCCAGGGGGGAGATATTTATGCCGGGTCCTTAAAAAGGAGCCACTTCCAGAGTGGCATATATCTGATACCACCCAACTCTTGTTCTCTATCCTTCGTAAGAATAATGAGTTTTTCTACCGGGTCCCCGAATTCTTCTTTAAATTCCAGAAGACTTTCAAATTCCCGGTCAGGGATAGAATCCGTATAGCAGATATTCATCGCGGTTATCCTGTTATCGGGGGATTTGATGATAAAATCAACTTCCTGCTTTTTCTTCCAATAGTACGGGGTCATTCCTGATCGTATTAGTTCCACAAATACGAGATTTTCCGCCAGTTTTCCCTCGTCTTGTGAGAAACGGAAAGACACCGCATTACGTAGACCATTATCGATGCAATAGATCTTCTTATTCGGCCGTTTCTGCGCATGCAGGGAATATGAAAAATGTTGTACCTCAAAGAGTATTTTTGCGTTTTGTGCGAAGTGAATATAATCTTTCACAGTCTGGAGATCAATTCCAAGCATCTCTTTAATCCGCCGATATGAATACGGGGAAGCAATATTCGAAAAGAGGTAATGGAGAAGATCACTAAGGGCCTTCTGGTTCCGTACTTCGTTTACACGGAGGATATCCCGGTACACGATACTGTCGTAGTACGCGTGAAGATAATCTTGTTTTGTCCGATCATCCTGTTGTAATACTACGATAGGAAAACCTCCCTCGCGGAGATATTTTTTCAATTGGGGGAGAATTTTGTATTTATGCGAGGCAATGCTGACCGGGTCGTTCGTAATCTCCAATCCGTGGAATGAGAGGTACTCTGAAAAATCAAGGGGAAACACCGGAATAGAAAAGTACCGGCCCGAGAGTAGGGTGGATAATTGGGAGTCTAATAGGTACGAGGATGAGCCTGATATGATGATTTTGTATTTTTTCCGGTCGTAGAGTGATTTGATTGTCCGCTGCCAGTCCTTTACATTCTGGACTTCATCAAACACGAGATACAGGGTCCCGCTGGTGGAAATTTCTTTTCGATAGGTATCGACCACCTGAGCGATCGGATTGTCAAGAAGCGCGATATCCTGTTCATCGCAGTTGATAAAGAGGATGTTTCTTGGGGGGACCTGTTGTACGGTGATGAGATAGTTGATGATCTGAAAAAGCAAGGTTGTTTTCCCTGAACGCCTCACCCCGCTGATTACGATGATCTCCCCGGTCTCAAGGTATCGCCTGATCTTTTGGAAATATGTTAACCTGGGCCGACCGGTCTCAAAGTCCTGGCCATCCCACTAGGGATTCAATGAAGTGAGAAGTTCAAAGAGCAAGTCCATATATAGTGTATGGTTATAACCTATCATAAATCTTTTTTATGATAGGTTATATACCTGCAATAATTAGGAAAAGTGCGAAGCCAGATTCTGTACCTGGGTGAGTTGGGCAAATGACCTGCCTCTTTTCTAAACCTGGGGAATGTTGGCCCTGGCAGAGTTGATGGGGGAGTAAATCTCTATCTCTATTTCAGTTCAGTTGACCGCCATCACCCATGGGACGACACCGTTAACCCCCCGCTATTCAACCCCGACGAATACCCATTCAAGGCTGTTTAACGCACCCATTCCCCCGCCATAACAACGGTCGGATTATACCTGGGTAAAGCCAACCAACGTCATTCCGGGCACGGATCCGGGTGAAACAAGGGATATCGGCGTTGTATTAAGATACGGCTAATAATGGAGTATTTTGATTAACAGGTTAATATACGGGCGATACTGCCCAAAAATCAGGGTGCTGAAAAAAAGGGGTTGTCGACGGGTGGGGTAAGAGGAGAAACAGGCTACTTTTTGCGATAAAGAGGCCGGAAAATAGAGGGATTTTTGAGTGGCTGGAATGCAGGGAGCCAATGCCTTTCCGGGCATGGACCTTTTCCAACAATGGCATCCCGCTACCAGAAACCACAACCGGCCAGGAAATTGTCGTCACCTTTACTAAAAGCAGGCCGGCACAATGTCTGCCTTAAGTCTACCGCTGGTAACAACGAGTCAGCGTCCCTGGAAAAGTCCCCATAGTATTAGTGTGAAACTACCGGCACCTGGAGATGGTAATCTTCCCGACCAGCCGAGGTTAGGACCCCAGGGTTTCCCCATAATTTCCGTTGATAGACCAGTACCGGGCGGCAGGACCAGATTTTTTATGAGCATCGACACGGGGCTCTCCCGTTCGATATTTTCGCATGAGGCCGGGAGGTCGTGATTTTTTTTAGGGGGGGTTTCACTTCCGATCTCCCCATCGTACCCATTTCCCAGCCATAACGCGGTAAGATTATTCCAGAGTGTGCAAAACCAAAGCAATTAAGGTCCCGGATCCTGAAGAGACAAAGGCTTCTGGAATTGTTTTAGAAGATAGCCAATATTTGGGTTTTTCTCATAACGGGCGGAAATGTGGGTAGTCCAAACCAAAATCCGAGTTACTTCAGGAGGGGTATGTTTTTGATAGGATGTTGTGACGGAAAATAATGGGTTATTTTATGATTTTGAGGTAGGAAAATGGGGTGGGATCGCAGGAATAAACGACTTTTGAAATATTCTTCTACTTCTGCTCGCCAATCTTTTTTATCGTTGTGTCTTCTGTTAACAATTTCATTTGATGTATCGCGATTTTGTTCAGTTTCATAAGTCGTTCATTCTGTGAATGATTGTCATTGATAAAATGAGCATTCAGGTTTTCAAGATTGGATAGGCACACCAACTGCGACATATCTGCATAATCCCTGATATTCCCTTTTTTTTCAGGGTTTGTACTGCGCCAATCCTTTGCAGTTATGCCAAATAACGCCATGTTGAGGACATCGGCTTCGGATGAGTAAATAAGGTTGACTTGCTGGGTTGTCAGTTCAGCTGGTACAAGGTTTTCTTTAATCGCATCCGTATGAATCCGGTAGTTGATTTTTGTCAGGTTGCACCGGATGTCCCAGCCGAGTTGTTTACGCTCTTCATCTTTCAGTCGTTGGAATTCTTTGATAAGGTAGAGTTTAAATTCAACGGAAATCCACGATGCAAATTCAAATGCGATGTCTTTGTGAGCGTAGGTACCGCCATACCGCCCCGCCCTTGAGAAGAGCCCTATGGCATGGGTCTTTTCAATCCATTGTTTTGGGGTCAATATAAAACTGTTCAGTCCGGCCCTATTTCTAAACCCATCGAATTCGATGGGATTAAAATCTGGATTGTTGAGTTGTTCCCATATGCCGAGAAACTCTATGGTATTGCGGTTACGCAGCCAGTTATGGATGAGGTAATCTGTCCTATCTGCATCCTTGTAGCGAGCAATATCGGTAATGCAGATATAATCCTCATTATTTTGCGCATAAATGGTAATTTCTTTATCGAGTATATTGATTTTTGCCATTATTTCCCCCAATTTTGGCGTTGAAGATTTCATCAGATTACTACTGAAAACTGAATGCTTCCTGAATCAGGTACACACCTACCCGGCCCTGATATCGATAAGAAGATCAACATTGCTGCCAAAGCTGGAGTGTACTGTGAACCACGATGTGTTTTTTATTTTATACCTACATTGAAATGCAACATGAATAAATTTTGTTATTTTCGGTGATATTTACAAATTATCCTGATATTCGTGAATTTTTGGTATCCTCCCCAAAATATCCGAAATACAGATGTATCGACTGTCCCTCCTGCCTACCCGACGCAATGGATGTTTCAGTTTCAGGAGAAAATTCCAAGGGTGCCTTCGTATCCCCGTTTTCCCGGGTATCACAGAATTTGCTCCCGTGAAGGGTCACCATGCCGGATCATATAGTACAGTGTTTTTGGTAACCCATCAGGCTAAAATACGGGCGATACTGCCTAAAAATCAGGGTGCTGAAAAATAGGGGTTGTCGGAGGGCGGGGTGGAAGGAGAAACAGGCTAATTTTTGCGATAAAGAGGCCGGAAAATAGAGGGATTTTTGGGTGGCGGGAATGCGAGGAACCAATGCCATTCCGGGCATTGACCTTTTCCAACAATGGCATCCCCCTGTATCAGAAACCATCCCGGCCAGGAAAATGTCCGTGCCTTTACCAAAAGCCTGGTCGGGTCATCGCCTGCCTTACGGTTACCGCTGAACACAACGAGTTGGCGTCCCTGGAAATGTCTTACTATATTAGTGTTAAACCGCCGGCACCCGGACACGATACGCTAACCCCCAGCCGGGGGTTAGACCCCAGGGTTT
>JBAXMF010000218.1:0-4618 GCA_037134435.1 Methanomicrobiales archaeon
GTCACCGGCACACCTTGGGCTTACCGTCACGTACCATGACCCCTGTCACCTTGCCCGGGGGCAGGGCGTGACAGAGCAGCCCCGGGCGATCCTCCGCACGGTTGCAAATATTACCGAGATGCCGTCCATCTGTTGCGGTTCAGGGGGTGGTGTCAGGTCGGGGTTCCCGGATGAAGCGGCAGCACTCGGTGAACGCCGGGGTGAAGAGATTAAAAAGACCGGGGCTGAAATGGTTGTCACCTGCTGCCCATTCTGCGAGTTTCATATTGCGGGGCACACGAACAAACCGGTGCAGCACCTTGCGACGCTTCTCCTCAAGGCTTACAAGGAAAAAGAGAGTCCTTGTAAATGACATTTATTTTATACGCGGGTATTATCCTGCCGGGGCAGGGCATACCGTGGCATCATAGCACGGTAAGTACACCAGGCACCCGGTTTATCAGAGAAGTAACAGGGTCAGGATAATACATACACTCAACGGGATCGTGAGGTTATCATCAACCGGTGAGAGGAGCTCCATAACCCCTGCTGTAATCGCAGCAGCTGCAGCAAGCGGGATAGAAAGCGGGGTGAGCACGAGCAGTGCTACAACCGTGGTACCCATTCCCGCGAGCGTCCCTTCCAGGGATTTGGATTTCCAGATCTTATGGCGCCCATAGTGAACCCCGACAAGGGTAGCCACACCGTCAAGGACGGCGAGGCAGATAATTGCCGGGATAACGACCTGAAGCGGGAAAAAAACCAGGACGAAAAAGACACCGATTGCAAAATACAGCGTCCCTTTTCCAGGCATCACGTCCTTTCTCTCGAGCAGCAACACCACGCGTGATATCAGGGGTAGTTTGTAGCCCCTTGATATCGCATCCGAAAGGATAAACCCGATAAATATGGCCAGGACAAATGCGTAGAGGACCAGTTGCATGTCGACCAGCGGGATGGCTATCGCGATGCTGAGCCCGATGAGGAGGTGAACACCCTTCCTGAGCACTTCATGCATTCTTATTTTTATGGTCCTGCAGGATTAATGGTTGATCCTCCCTGACCGTGGAAAAATACCAGAGAATATTTTCCCCGGGCGGACGAATACACAATGGAGATGGCCCGCCGAGAAAAATTTGTATATATCAGTCCCTGCCAGGCAACGATAACCGGCGATGACTGGTCACATGGGAGTTCCGGGACTGCCGGTACTTCCAACGGGATCCAGGACCACCTGCCCAAACAGGTAATCTCTGATACGGTCCGGGTTAGCGACATAACAGTCACACGATATTCGGCAGAACTCTGGACTTCAGCACAGAGAAAGGCCTCATCCATCCAGGAGATCTCATACCGTGCCTGTTTCAAACCACAACTTGCAGGCTTCTTTATTGAACGGTTTTCAAAGATCGGGGACATTATCTATGACCCCTTCGGCGGGAGGGGGACGACCGTCATCGAGGCAGGACTTCTCGGCCGCCAGGTCGTGCAGAACGACATCAACCCGCTCTCGGTCCTGCTGACAAAACCACGGTTTTTTGTCCCATCCCCGGGGGCCGTCAGTGACCGCCTTTCACAGGTATCCCGTGACCATGGACCAGCACCCGATCTTGACCTTTCAATGTTTTATCATTCTGCAACAGAAAAGGAGATCCTTGCACTCCGTGAGTTCCTCGCGGGACACCTGGGACAGGGTGATGAAGACGAAGTCAACGCATGGATCAGGATGGTGGCAACGAACCGGCTCACCGGGCATTCAAGTGGTTTCTTTTCGGTCTATACGCTCCCCCCGAACCAGGCGGTATCACCAGGTTCCCAGGTGAAAATCAATATCAAGCGGCAACAGGTACCACCATACCGCGATACGCACGAAATCATTGTGAAAAAAACCCGGACACTTACCCGGAACCTCACCGCCAACGAGCGTGAAAGACTCCGCAACGCAGGCAATGATGGAATTTTTCTAACTGGCGATGCCGCATCGACACCGGAAATCCGGGACAATTCAGTCCAGCTGACGGTTACTTCGCCACCGTTTCTCAATATCGTCCAGTATTCGAAGGACAACTGGCTCAGGTGCTGGTTTAATGCAATTGACGATATCGCCATCGGAAAAAAGATCACGATGACCCCTTCCCTCGGTGTCTGGGTAGCCATGATCACCAACGTCTTCGTTGAACTTTTCCGGGTCACCCGGCCCGGCGGATATGTCGCTTTTGAGGTGGGAGAAGTAAAGAACGGGACGGTCCGGCTCGATGAACATGTCATCCCGGTGGGTATTTCCGCCGGGTTCCGATGTGAATGCATCCTGATAAACCAGCAGGAATTTACCAAGACCTCAAACATCTGGGGTATCGGGAACAACAATTCCGGAACGAATACCAACAGGATTGTGCTATTTCGGAAAGATTAGAGAAGGGCAAGCCGGTTCTTCATAGTAATGGGCCGTGGCAGGGTGGGTGAACCCCTCCCACTGGTTGTTCAGTTGCCGGATTTTATTTTGAAAGAAGAGTCATGATTTATTCAAGACAGGCCCGGTTGCGGGGGTGATCAGAACCACCTGGGTTGAGGAGTCGGGAACAACCTGGGAACAAAACGTATACTCTGCACACCAGGACGAAAAAAAGCGGTGTGGAAGTGTTTTTCGCAATC
Organism: Methanomicrobiales archaeon; assembly: GCA_037134435.1. Taxonomy (GTDB): domain Archaea; phylum Halobacteriota; class Methanomicrobia; order Methanomicrobiales; family Methanospirillaceae; genus CAIKOD01. Next base: position 2,632 of record JBAXMF010000218.1, read on the forward strand.
TTTTCACCAATTGCAATTTAATTACGGGAATTTTTACCAGGTTTCTATTGATTGGCGAGCGGCGGGCCACCACCGCCCATCGCATTACACACGTCCCGGCAGAACCGACGGTCCCCACATGCGAGTGTCGATGATCCGTCGCAGCACTCCTTGCAGGCCGTTTCGCTGCCGGCATCAGCACATGCGGAATAATTTCCGCCAGATCCCAACACCGATACCGTACTGACAGTGATAAAATCCGTGTTCTGGCTGAAGTCATTGACTGCACATGCATCCCGGCAGTTTTTATGAGTACCTGCGTCTCCCGGAAGGCAATCGCAGCAGTCCTTGCACTCAGCGTTACTTTTTGTATGGACAAGACAGGTACCAGCCGGAGTTGACAGATTACCGACAACCTGCAGTTCTCCGACTTTCTGCCCTACCGGCCCCGGCTGGCGGGACTGATCCGGTGGCAGTAGCGGGCGCTGGTTGGTCTGGTTGAATTCCTGTTTCTGAAGGAGTGGGCTTGTTTCTGTGACACACCCGCTAAACAGGGCAACGAGGACCAGCACTGCAATGATAATAAAAAGGGGTGCCTTTTTATTCATGGTGTTTCATTTCCGTTTCATGTAAGATCTGGATACGAGAATTTCGGCCCCTGTTTTTCCATGGATTATTCCCGGTGACCCGGCTACTCCAGGCTGATCCTCACAAGGATTACCAGCGCTATCGTTGCACAGATATCAGGTATAATTTCAAACAGCCCGATATCTCCTGTTCTTCCCCCAAGAATACTTACTATCAGCGGGTTTGACGTCACGGCATACATGCCGAGGGCAAAGATTACTGCCATCAGGCCGAGCGTGAAGGAACTGCGCATCCTCCGGTATATTCCGGCATAAATGATGAACAAGGGAATTATAAGGCCAATATTGATGAATGATATGACGGTCTTGAGATTCTCGTTTTCATCCGGCCCCCGGGGTTGTTCAGGTTGCCGGGGGGGTTGCGGAATGGTGCCCACCTGAGGTGGCCTTAACGGGTTTTGCTCCAATTCCGGACGCGGCACTTTCACCGCGAGCGGGATAACAAAGCTGGCAATGACTACGACAATGACTGAAATAAGAATGATCAGGATGATTTTCTTTCTCTCCATCCGGTAATTTCTCCTTTAGGTAGTTCCGCCAGGGGGAGCGTATAGGAATACACTACCGCCCCGTTTTTTGCACCGCTTGTGTTACCGGCGGGAAGGGCTGACCTGATGTATTCAACCAGTGCTGATCCTGGCGATACAGTGATCCGGAGGTGCCCGGGACTCCCCAGCAACACTCCGCTGGTATACCCATATTCAGCACCGGGACTGTCTTTTGAGGAACTTATTGTTGCTGGCTGGGGGACCTCCTGGTAGATGACGCCATCGAGTTCCTGCTTTGCAAAGAAATGGTCATGACCATGGAAGAAGGCGGTGACATTGTTGTCAACCAGCAGCTGGTGGATAGGCACACCCCAGCCAGGGCGTTGCTGGTCAAACCCATAGCTCCCATCCGGGTTATTTCCACCCCATTCGTACAGGGATGCAAATTCCGTTCCACCTCTACCCTGTGGATCACCACCGACAAGATGGTGGGCAAAGACAAACTTGTACGGTGCCTGACTTTTCCCGAGTGTCTGTTTCAGCCACGTATACTGGGTCTCACCAAGAGTCCAGCCCCACCCGTCTGTTTGTCCCCCGGGCTTTGTTGTCGTATACCAGTAGGGATCAAGGACGACGAAGAGTGCATCCCCCCACTCCCAGGCATAATAATCCTGCCGGAGCCCGGTAATCGCTTCATCCACTGAATTCCCGGTATAAAAGCCATCAGGTTCCGGGTTGGGGAAATATTGTTGCCGGAATTGCAGGGACTGGACTGCAATATTGTTGCCGGTTCCGTCCAGTGCGTACCCGGCCTCACCGTCATGGTTCCCGGGGACGAGGAAGAGCGGTACCGAATAGCCGATGGTGTCGATA
>JBAXMF010000219.1:0-4595 GCA_037134435.1 Methanomicrobiales archaeon
TTCCCCTCCCCTGGCATCCAATTGTCTAGTTACCCACCAAGTTTAGCGATGAGCCATTTTTATTTCACCCTGCCAGTTTCCACCACCTATAATCGTGTCGAACACGTGTTTTCCGATCGCTTTATCCACATACACGCTCACGGGTGGATTATCCCCTATCGTACCAAACAAGCGATTGAAAGCTTCATTCTGGTAATAGTGTCTTCCGTCGGGTGTTGACATGCCGATGGCGTCAGAGGAATGTTCCACCAAATCCTTGAATAAATGCAGCGCCTCTTCTGCCCGCTTGCGCTCGGTAATATCCGAACTGATCAGTGCTATCTGCCCCGCCTGGGGCATGTAGATACTCAGTTCGATATAGGTATCCAGTTCCTGGCTATCGTTTTCAAAATGTGATGGGATGCCGGTATTATATACTTCGTTGAATTTATCCATCCAATATGACTCGGTTAAAGGAAATACCTCCAGTAATGTTCTGCCTATTAGTTCAGATGATGGTATCCCGATAAACTTTTCATACGGGGGGTTTATTTCGATAAACCGATAATCTCTGGGTTTTCCCCCTTCATCCAGGACAACTTCGTATAAGCTAAAAAGGGAGTCCATATTCTGGAACAAGGACCGGAAACGGACCTCGCTCTCCCGCAGCGCCTGCTCGCTCCTGGTGAGGTCATTAACATTCTGCCGCAGTTCCTCCTGTGAAGCCGTCAGCTCTTCGTAGGCTGCATGAAGTTCTTCGGCTTTTTTAAGCAGCGCCTCCTCCGCCTGCCTGCGCTCGGTGATATCGCGATCAATGCCGGAAAACCCTGTGATCTGACCGTCTGCATTCACCATCGGACTTGCGGTGCTTTCGAATGAACGGACGGCACCGTCTTTGTGCAGCCATCGGATGGCGACATTGTGCCATCCCACCTTCTGAGCAATGCACTGTTTCAGCATCTCCCTGGCAGGTTGTTCATCATCAGGGTGTATAAGGGGAAATGCGTTGGTACCCACAATTTCACTGACCTGGTATCCCAGAAGCGGATAAATAGCGGGGTTGCTGTACGTGTGGACTCCTTGAAGGTCGATCCTCCAGACCCAGTCAGGAGTGATTTCGACCAGCTGGCGGTACCGGGTTACGCTCTCAAGCAGCGCTTCCACATCCCTCTCTTTATCCCATGTCGCCATCAGTCTCCCTCCCCTACCATACGCCACGTCCCCTTCGGCACCGTCATTTCGAACCGTGCACCTTTGCCTGGCTCGCCAGCCTCCCTGATTGAGATACCCGTGATGTCGAGGATTTCCCTGACAAAAATGAGGCTCCCCCTCGATGCACTGGTCCCCTCACCGCGAAGGAAAACCGGTTCCTTTTTCTCCTGCGGAATGCCAATGCCGTTGTCTTCAAAGATAATGGTGGCCCCGTCGGGAGTGACGGTATGCCAGACCCGGATCAGCGTGACATGGCCCCCGTGTTTCACCGAGTTCTCGAAGAGGCGCTGGCACACCTTTTCCAGCAGGGGATCGGCAAAGATCTCGAGGGCTCCTGTTTCAATACTGTGCCGGATATTCAGAATGGATATGTGGGAGAGTCCAAACAACATCGTGGCCTTCAGGTTCTGCCATGTTGGGGGTTTTGCACCCATGTCCTGGTAATCTTTGGTATATTCAATAATTTTGCGCAGTGACCGTACCGTATCGTCAAGTTTCTGGAATGATTTGATGACGGACTCCTGCCCGCTACATTGATTTTTTGCCAATTACAGGTAGCTATGAAGGACAAAAATCTGGTTGGCTAAATCCTTTCGTGTCAGCTGTGAGATCACGTTAAGCTTCTGGTTAATCTTCAACAGTGAATCTTCGGCCTGCCTGCGCTCGGTGACATCAGTGGAGATGCCAAGGACCTGGATCACACCGCCCGCCGGATCAATGATGGGGACAAGACGCGTATTGACCCAGCGTGCTCCCCCGGGAAACTGCTCAAGGACTTCGGTGAGCCTCGGCTCTTTTGCACTGACAACGAGATTGATCTCCTCCATGAAATGCCGGGCAATTTCACGCGGGTAAACCATATCTGTTCGTTTTCCGATGAAATCTGCCGGAACACCCCCGAATGCCTGCGCCGCGAGTGGGCTGACATACTGCACAACCCCATTGTGATCCACAAGGAAAATCATATCGGGACTTGATTCAGCAAGCAGCTGGTACAGTCTCTCGCTGTTACGTAGTGTTTCCTCTGCCTTCCTGCGTTTCGTGATGTTCCGGCTGATACCAATAACTCCATTCGGTTTCCCTGCTGCATCACATAAAAACCGGGAGACAACCTCGGTCCAGACTGATGAACCATCCTTGCATGGCTGCTCTAATTCAATTACCGTAGGAGGGGGGACAAAACCCGGTTTAACATCCTCTAAAGATTGCCGTAACGTTTCCTGGACGGTATCAACCGATCCTTTGGACAATGAATCCCGGAGGGTCTGCTGCATCACTTCTTCCGGGGTGTATCCCCGTAACTGGAACACCGAAGGACTGACATAGGTAAAGACACCATCAAGGTCGAGGGTCCAGATCACATCGGTCGAATTTTCGGCGAGAAGACGATATCGTGCTTCACTTTCCATGAGCGCCTGCTCCTCACGCATACTGTTGGTAATATCGATATGGGTACCGATCGTCATACCGCTGAGATTTCCCTCTTTGTCCCGGAGCTTGCTCCCGCGAGACCAGATCCAGACCCAGTGACCATCAGCATGCTGCATGCGGAAGTGGTTCTCGTATATACCAGGCGGGTTATCAGCAAGATACCGGGTAAAATATTCGACGGCCCGGTCCCGGTCGTCCGGGTGGAGAAGGTCTGTCCAGATCTCCTTAATGTTTGCCGCCCCGGATGTGTCAAACTGGCTGGCATCCCGACCAAGCATGGAGAAATATTCCGGGCTGCACCAGAGATAATCACCGTCACGATAATATTCCCATGCACCGGTATTGGAAACAGTAATCAGTGTTTTGTATCGTTCACTGCTTTCCCGTAACTCTTCCTCTGCCTTCTTACGTTCGGTAATATCGACCGAAGCCCCGCATACCGCATACATCCTTCCCTCAGCATCAACCAGGGGAAATTTTGCAGAAAGAAAGGTGTGGATGCCATCTGCAGCCTCAGCGATTTCTTCAATATGAAGAATGGATTTCCGTGCCATTACCTCGAGATCATTGTCCCAGTGCTGATCGGCGATGGCTTTTGGGAGAAAATCATGACTCGTTTTTCCCATCAGCTGGTCATGCCGGCAGCCGAAGAACCCGGCAAGAGACTGCGAGGCCATGATAAAGCACCCTTTGAGGTCCTTGGCGTAGATAAGGTACTGGGAATTATCAATAACGGTCTGGAGCAACTGCCCGCTGTTTTGGATCTGATTCTCAGCCTCCTTCCGTTCGGTAATGTCCCGGATGGTGTTCTGCATACCGAGGACTCTTCCATTCACCACCATCTGGCTTGCGGAATGAGAAACCCACCTGACCGCACCCTGGCCATCAATAATGCGATATTCAAATTCACGCAGCGTAAGGCCCTGGTGGGCAACCTGTTCCCAGGTTTCACGGCACCTGGCGATATCATTGGGATGGATGAAATCAGGGATTACCTGTCCAAGTATTTCTTCAGCCGGGTAACCGAGTACACGCTCACACTGGGGGCTGACATAGGTAGTAGTGCCATTTGCATCCGTAAGAATTGTCAGGTCTGAACTGTTGTGTACTACCGACCTGAACAGCTCTTCGCTTTCGGCAAGTGCCCTTTCAGTCTGTTTTCGATCAGTGACGTCCACTGCTACCCCGACATAGCGGGAGACCTTCCCGTTTTCATCCCGGATGGGATATCCCCGGTCCCAGATGTAACGGATATTTCCATCAGGGTGAAGAATACGGTACTCATGGTCGAAGGGCAGTCCGGATTTCTGTATTTCGAGATTGACAAGGACCCGTTCCCGGTCCTCGATATGGATCGCATCAATAAAAGACCGCGGATTTTTATAAAGACTCTCCCGCGAACGTCCCCATATGCGCTCGAAACTAGGACTGACATAGAACATCTTCCCAATATCGATATCAGCCATCCAGAATGCCTCATCAATTGTTTCAGTAATTAACCTGAATCGTTCCTCGCTCACTACGAGTGCTTCCTCAGCTGCTTTACGATCGGTGATGTCAATCCCAAAAACGACAAGACGGTTTACGCTACCGTCCGGTCCTCCGACAGGGTAGAGTGTCTGGTCGATAATCCTGTCATTTCGGATATCCTCAAAATGAACAGGTTGACCTGAATTCAGTACCTCGTCAACCTTTTTTTGCCGGGTCTCCCGGATATCCATGGGAAGAAGAGCAATAGCGTTCTGTCCGACCAGGTCAGCGCCGTGCTGTTGTCCCAGGCGTTTTGCAACCGTCTCATTTGCCGCAAGGATGGTCCCGTCCGGGCTCATCATCAGGGCTGATTCCGTGATCCCATTGAGCATGGCAGTGAGCACTTCCTCACTCTCCCGTAGTGCTTCTTCCGCCTTCTTACGTTTCGTGACATCGGATAAGAAATTCAGCGTGGCAGGGCGTCCATCCCAGTCTATTACTAC
>JBAXMF010000220.1:0-4580 GCA_037134435.1 Methanomicrobiales archaeon
GGTTGAAGGCCGGATTCGTAGTGTCTTGAATATTTAGCCATTGTTATAGGCTATTTATGAAAGGCGGGGATTTATAGGTATTTGTGGGATTGGGTTATTTTATAAGGATTAGAGAAAGAACAATGTTCATTTGCATAATGGAGGGATCTGAATAATGCAATGTACTGCAAGGACCTGTTCACGCTGCCACTGTGAAACCGACGAAGAGTATTCCGATGATGAGTGGGACCAAAGAGGCCAGATCTGCGAACAATGTGAAACTGAGGAATTGATTGTTCTGGATATAATTTAGATTCAGGGGTATATTTATTAAATTAATCAGATAATAGGGAATCCAGCGCAAAAATAATACCGGGATCGGGTCTTACCAGACCGTCCCTTGAACAATATCTATCTTAACCGGCTTCTGGTCCCAATACATTCGGGGATCGAGGAGGACTCCTTTGAGGGCCCCGTTAGATGGTACCATGATCTCAAGCTGGAAGAGCCCGGATCCAATAGAGAGATCTGCAACATTCCACGTCCCGATCAATTTCCCGTCCAGGAATATCCTGATTTGCACATCTTCAAGGTCTACGGTCTGGTGAAGCTGGAGCATGATCTTCGTTGTACCTCCCGTGACCGGGTACTTATCAAACAAGACTGCTTCTCCCTTGATCACCCTGATTCCCTGCTTTGTACCTTGGGATTTAGGCAGTTGAGAACGGCGTGCCATCTTCACATTCGAATACGTTGGGGCAGCATTCACGTTTGAAGACCTACGGGAATGCCCGATTTGAGGTGAAGCCATTATTGGTGCCTCCATCAAACACATATCAGGTTCACGGTCCGGAAGCTGCATACGTGACATTTCGTTCATTTCTCCCATGATTTCATAATCCATCGTGCATGCGAAGTCACCCCATTCAGCAGGCATCGCATTCGGGATGGCAACGGTGACTCGCGGGGCGATTCCTGTATGCTCCGATACCCCGATAAATGCCGTGAAGGATGAGGGGACACCATAGATCAGTGATTCAGAGATGATCAGTTGTTTCAGCATCTCGTCCACTGCATTCATCCTGTTTTCCGGGTACAGGGCACCTTCCGTCGCCCCATCATTCAGATCATACCCAAGCTCCCTGAGTCGCCCGAAGGTCTCACCAGGGTCGTGGACCGATTGCTGAATATATTCCAGGGCCCTGATTTTTGCCGAACCGAACAGTGTTTTTAGTGCCGTTCCGAGGTTACCCTCTCCTGGCACAACGAAATTTCTGGCAATTATTCCTGATTTCTCCGTTAGAAGTATCATCTCCGTTTTTTGTTCGCTGAGCGGTACCCGCCCACACAGGAACAGCGGCATCCCGGGCCGGACATCCCCGATATCAATCCCACGGCCCACATTGCCCTGGGATTTACGGTAGCCCGGGATGTCCAGGTCTTCATTGGAAGCCAGGACGACATCATTAAACAAGGGTTGCTGCCAGCAGAGAAGGAGTTCGGCCAGGACCTCCTGGACCTGCCTGTTATCTTCGAGGAATTTTGCGGTCCCGCCACCCAGGCGTGCCAGTTCCTCAGTCAGGTATGCATTCGGTGATGAGCCAATGGTTATGACACTGACCCGCCTTGAACCAGGTTTCGTCCGTTCCTTTTCCGCCAGCGAAAATATCCGGGCTTCGTCGGTGACCTGCCCGTCGGTGATCACGATGATATGGCGGGAGAATATTCCCTGTTGTTTTCTTTGTCCTGTTGCCTGTTCGAGTGCTACTCCCAGTTCAGTGCCACTAAATAATTTGGTCCGATCAACAAACGTCTTTGCCGCCTTCACACTTGCCGTTGTTGCACTCACTGGTCCCGTTGTGCTGCACCATTCCGGGCTATCTGAAAAGAGGCAGACATTGAAGTATTCTCCTTCTTTCAGGGTGTCAAGCAGTGCAAACAGGCTGTTCCTTGCAGCATCCCATTTTCTGCCACTCATTGATCCTGACTGGTCAACCACAAGGATCATTTCCCGGGGGATCGGTGCCGTTGTACTGTCACTGCCGGGGTTGATCAGCGATAGCAGGTACCGGTGGCGGCTGGTTGGGTCATCGGTTGACCAGGCGGTGAGCATCTCTTTTTCTTTGGCCATGGTCCATTTTAGGACGAGGTCGCGGTTCGGTATTATGTCCTTTGCTTTCACCCGTGTTGCACCGCCGGTCACGACTATCTCTGCTTTTGGTGTGACGCTCGTGACCTGGATAGCCGGCCGGAGCCAGATGTCCATGGACACCCGGTAGCCGGGATCTGTTGCGTTCAGCAGCGGCTGGGCCTGTGTCCCGGGATGGTGCTCATCTGACCGGGTGTATCGCGGCCCGATGGTGAACGGGACCCTGATCTCCCAACCTTTTGGCACTACCCTTGCCAACAGCGTAAATGTGGTCTGGACCGTTACATCCGTGTCCGGAGGGATGCCCGTCAGGTTGAGGGTGAATACATCAGGTGACTCCCGGGTCACCAGTGCGGCCTTTCTCCCTTCATCAAACGCCTTGTCGTACACCTTTTCGGCCGCGTTCCGTTCCATGAGTTTTGTGCGGATGACCTCGTCACCGAACGTTACGACGACCTCGGAGACTGCGGCATCGCCGGGGAGTGGGAACCGATAGACCGCTTCGATTGGGGTGCTGATTACTTCCTTAGAAAACCGGAACGTCTGTGAAAGCACCAAGGACCCGAGGGGCCCGTGGAATGTGCCGGTCAGGTCGGATTTCTGTAACGGGACAAACAGCCGGGAGGCCTGGCCTGTTTCCGTCCTGTTCTCCGATACGATCTCAAGGACCCCGGTCCCGGAAGGGACCTTGTTTTCATAAAATAATGCATTAATCGCCATGGTTACTCATCTCCATTCTCTTCCTGCCGGGTGCTGCAGGACCGCAGGTATTCATCGATATCATCGTCGGTGATCCGGTATGCCTTCCCGATACGGAACGCATGGAGGTCACCCCGCCGGATCAGTTCCCGGATGAGTTCTTCTGTTACTTTGAGTCGTTCCGCCACTTCGGGGATTGCGTAGAAGTGCTGGTCAGCGAAGATCCTCCGCTGGCGGGATGCACGCCGCCTACCGAGTGCCACAAGGTAGGGTTCGCCTGGCTGCGGGGGACTCCCATCGCCGGATTCTTTGAATTGTGGGTCTTCTTCTCCGGTTGTCATCTCAACCTCATGTATTTGCCTATATTATGGTATATAATTATACAAAAAAGTATAAACAGGTATTAGTATTTAATATATTGCTAGACACGACCAAAGCCAATCAATTCCGTATGGATAGTAGGATCGTTCAAATCATATCCCCTGGAATGGTACGTCAGAAAATAATCAAGGAATTATCGTATCCAAACGTCATGACGTTTCATGCGATTTGATGACAAAAAATATCATTAACCCGTCAATAACTTCATATCCCGTAAAAATCACAGGACTATCAGGAACATGCCAACACCTGAAAGGATGAACGAGCCAAATAACCTGGAATACCTGGACACCGACTGGAAGCTGGCGACCGTATATACGGCATTCCTTTTTCCCAAATCCCAGCAGGACGCAATCAGGCTGATCTACAAGAAAAATAAAGGAATCGGCGGGAAAGCCCCAATAATAAAACACCCGGTAAACTGGATAATCGATGCACGAGAAGAATTAATGGAAAAGGGCTACCTTGTCCGGACCGATAACAAACTGAAGAATTCTATCATCAAGGCAGATGTTGAGCCAATAATCACATCTTTGATAGAAGCCGGAGCAAAAACAGGCCCGGCCCCGGCCCCGGCCCCGGCCCCGGAAATTATTGAGGGCACGAGGCGGGTCCTTGATTCCAACTGGTTCCGTAAATTTTTCTCCTACGAATATCTCTATAACCCAATTACCTACCGGAATAAATCCGTCTATGAGCCATACCTGGAAACGATAAAACATACCCCCTCCGGGGACCGGCTGGAGATTAAATCCCTGAAAAACCGGCTATTTCAATTATTGTATGAAATCGGTTACTATAGCCATAATATCCGGTGGCTGATGGATGATATTCAACGGGAACAACGGGAGAGCATCGTCGGGAGCGACGACCCCATTCTCAAAGACCTTCTTGCTTCACAAAATTTAGAAGAGCTGATTGACAATAATCGTAGTGGGATTCCACCCCATTTTATTGAGATTTATTATTATTGTATTACAAATACCGACATGAACCCGATGAATAACTATTACCCGGAGAAATTTTTAAAACATCTCGTATACAGCCATGCGGGCTCGTTTATCCCGATGCAGGTATCAATTTTCCTCCGGTCTGCCCCATATACATCATCAGTCAGGCCATTGGACTGTGGATATATTATGAAAATATTTCATCATGACTGGCGGAGACTTGAGCACGTCCAGTCTGAACCAGAAGGACCTGTTCTGGTCAAAAAATAGATTTCCCCCTTCTCACCACTGTTCAGCTACGACTTCCTTCGCCCGCAGGACCGCTGGCCGTGCATCTTCCGGCTCCTCGTTAAGTTCAACAGGACATTTATTTTCTTTGCCCATGAGAGCGGAAACGATCGCATAATTTGCCCGGGCAACAT
>JBAXMF010000221.1:0-4578 GCA_037134435.1 Methanomicrobiales archaeon
CACTGCTTTGTGTACCCGGGTCCATGCCGAAAACGGACAGGGTGCCAGAGGTCCTTGGTGATGCACACTGGATCATTTTCATCGTTGTGGTTTTTCCGGCTCCGTTCGGCCCGAGGAAACCGAATACCTCGCCAGGCCTGACTGAAAAATTTATTGTATCAACTGCCGTGAACGAACCAAACTGCTTAACCAGGTTTATTGCATCGATTACAGGCTCCATAATGCGTACGAATAGTTAAATGGTGTTCTCTCTACATCTCCTTTGTGGAAGTAAAAAAGTCCGGGGTCCGGGATGAATTAATACCGCTGTTTACCTGTGGTTTTAGTAGGAAGGTAGTACTGTCCCTGACATTGATAGTGATGCCTGATACGGTGACTATGTAGGTATCCTCTATGAATCCATCAGTCGGAAAAGAGAATGTCCACGTATTGGAACCGCCCGGTGGGCCCGCGTTAACGGTTGCAATACCGGATACCCCGGTGAACGACTGGCGGCTGCTTTTTGGTGCAGGGCCAAAGGATGACGAGACCACTTCTACAAGCAGGGGGTCCCCGGCTGCGAGAATTGTTATCCCCTGGAGGGTTATCTGGTCCCCCACATGGTAATCCTTCACCGGTTCAAGGAAAAAAACCTCATTATGCGTGGTATTGACCGGGCTCTCGATACCTGGTAATGTATGGACCTGCCCTGGAAGAATCGTTGTAGGTGGTGATGTTTCCGTGGACTGTGTTTCCAAAGGCCCGGGTGCCTGTGTCGTCACGTTTGGAGAGGTTGGTCCATGCGAGGTACACCCGGTGAACAGCATGAACACAAGGAAAACTACGACCATGGCCACAACAAGTTTCATACATCAGCTGGGTTGCGACACGAAATAAAAATGATCTGCATCCCCATCCGGCAGTACGGGGCTTTCCAAAGGTGTTGCCGTGCGGTGAGAACCATAAGGCCTCGAATTGATAGCGTTCCGGTGCGGGAATATTTTTTGGTAAAATCCAGATCCCTCTACCAACCAGGTGACCGGATTGCCATTTTTTCATAGCACCGGTTTTTTACCCTAAACCGAACTAGTACCTACCAATGTCCACCTCACGTGGTCTTTCCGGTCGGCTGATGGAGATTGGACCGGTACGGCGCCACAGCCTGATCGCCTTCTTATCCTCGATTGGGGTGACGGTAATCGGCTTTTTTGCGATGGTATACATCGCCCACAATGCAGGTGCCACGGCACTTGGTGGCTTTTTCCTTCTCCTCGCGTATGTGGGAATCATCGGTCTTTTTACTGATGGCGGTGTTGGTGGTGCTGCCCTTCAGCGTATCAGTGAAGGGGAATCGCAGGACGAGTACTTTTCTGCACATGCTGCCGTGCGCGGGGTACTCCTGGCCGCGACCCTCACGGTCCTTATTGCAGTCCGGCCACTCTTTGTCGATCTCAACCAGTCAGGCCTTTTTCTTTGGCTCCTTGTTGCACTCGTGGTATCAACGGCAGCTGGCATCATATCGACGGGGGTATATGGAAGCGGGAAGGTCGGCATCCTGCAGATTGCTGATCTCGTGAACAATATTGTCCGTTTTGTCGTGCAGGTCATTGCGGTATACATCGGTTACTCCGTAGGGGGGTTGGCAGCGGGTTTTATTGTCGGTATCCTTGCGGGTCTATTCATTAATATGCGGGTCCTCTCGATGAAGATTGCAACGTTCGGACGCCGGAATATCCGTGGCCTCTTTGCGTTTTCAGGATGGGCGTTTATTATCGGCCTTACCGGAGCCCTGATGGGATATGCAGACACGATTCTTGTCGGATATTTCCTTTCAAATTCAGAAATAGGGATGTACAGGACGTCATTTCAACTGGCGACTATTGCACTTTTTGTGATGGTTGCTCTCCGTACTGCACTGTATCCAAAAATTGCATCATGGATGAAAGGTGGTGAGATAGGATTCATAGAAAACGCACTCGCCCGAGCCATAACCTATTCACTGGCACTCGCAGTACCTGCTGCATGTGGTGCATGGGTCCTCGGCAGCAATCTCCTCTATTACCTGTACGGGGCACCGTTTGCTGTGGCCGGCCCTGCGCTATCCCTGCTCTTCATGGTTGAGATTGTAACCATCTTCGTCTCTCTTGAGACGATGTGTCTTTCAGCTCTTGATCTGCCGAAGAGTGTTTTCCTGGTCACCGCGATTGGGGCCGCATCAACTATTATTCTTGATATTCTGTTGATCCCGGTGTTTGGTATCACCGGGGCTGCCCTTGCCCTCCTCCTGGGTACCGGGATCTTTGCACTGGCCGCTCACCAGGTCCTTAAAAAGCGAATACGGGTGAGGATTGAAAAAAAATCGGTCTCCTCGATTATTGTTTCATCGGCAGTAATGGCACTCTGTGTTTTCGTTTACCAATACTTTATTCCCGGTACGAATGTCTTCCTTATCGCCAGTGCGGTTATAACGGGTTTGATTACATATTCCCTGCTCCTTGTGCGGCTTGACCGGGTTATACGGGATGAAGTGCGTGACATGGTGAAAGGAATTGGTTTCCCCTGGCCGGGATGGTTGTAGCCCGGAATTATTAATTTGGATAAGGCAATTCGAAGTGGCCTGTTGCCTTATCCGGTATTGGGGAACAATTAATTCACTAGTTCTGACGGGAAAAAACATGGGTTGACTTTCAAACGACCGAAAGATACAATTTTCCTGTTTCTGCTCGATTTTTTTGCACTTTTTCCACCACTATCTCTAAAAGTCCCGTATTGCCTATCTTTGCACAGGCATTAGGGTCTGGCAATGCAATTTCCGGGATGATCTTTGCCGTATCCCTGTTTGCAGGGATCTTATTTTCCTTTCCCGTAGGGGTACTGTCTGATAAATTCGGGAGAAGACGACTGCTTATCGTTTCTGGTGCTGTATTTGTCATGGGGCCACTCCTGTACCTCTTTATCAGTGACCCGTTGGTGCTTATTCCTGTCCGATTATTTCATGGGTTCGGGACTGTGATTCCTGGTCCGGTTGCTGCGGCATTGCTGGTCTATTGTTTCCCGGGAAGGGTGGGGTAAGTCCTTGGGCCGTATTCATCAGCCCCGCTGGTTGGGCGCTCACTGGCATCAATCACTGGTGGGTTCATCATTTCGTATTTTGCCACTTTTCCATGACTTATTAGTTACCAGGTCATTTATGTTGAGGCCTTCTCTATCGGTGAGATTGCTGTAAAAAATGAGACCGGTGCGCACTTTCATCGACAATGGGTATCGGGCACTTTCCTGGGCCCCTTGGTTACCGGGCTGATCATCGGTTACACGCTGAGGTACCAGGTGTGTTTCATGGCCGGATTTCTGCTAACCCTGGCCACAGCGGTGGTTTTTATATAGTCTGCAATAAAACAGGGGACGTAATAGATCGAAGGCAATTACTATTCATGCTATTTGTACGGCACACGTGATTTTTACGCCTGAAAGCTCGGGTATTCTTGACCTCAGGACCTCCTGCGTACCCACTCATCTGGGTGGAGGTACGGTTAAATGAGGTTCTGGAGACACCAAAACCCCTTTTGCAGATTAACTGTGATTGAGGTGACAATCCTGTCTTTTACAGGCACCGGAAGATGGAATACAAAGCGATTGAGCAAGGGGAAAATGTGATAAAGCTGGATGTACTGTCAAAATAGTACTGTTCTTTCACCCGTGTGCAGATACGACAAGCGGGATCACCAGGCCTGTGAGAAGGAGCAGTGGCACAATGGTATGGAGTGCGGCAGCTGCATATAATGCTTGCTTTGCGCTTCGTAGTGCACTGATACTTTTTCCTAAGGCCCGGGTTTTGCATTGTTTTGGAACATTCATATTTTTCACCTGTAAGGGACCGGGATTGAAAGACCTCTGATGAGAGGTCTGTCATCTCCCCAGTCCTCGTGTATTGGGTGTCCATCCAGTCTTGATATATTGGGGTGATACCACTGGTGGGTCAATACATCCGGGCTTGTTGCAGAGAGAACCTCCTGTTCTGCTGATTGAACCGGTGATGTAAGAAATTGTCAGGAGAACGTCATTTTTTGCCGGAGATCCGATATCGGTTCATCATTACCAGTGCTGCAGCAATAACCGGAGCTGCTGTTACGGATAACAGCCCGGAAGGGGTGGTGGCAGTTGGCGCAGGTGGTATCGGGACTGGTGCAAGTGCTGCGGAGATAAGTGCGCTCTGACCTGGAGAAAGTTGAATCACGGTGGAATAGTCTGAATATCCTGTAATCCGGATAGTAATTGAGTGTTTTCCTGCCGGAACAGATGAAAGCATGAGTGGTGTAGTTCCCTGCACGGCATCATCAAGAAAAACGAATGCGCCTGAAGGGACTGAACCGATCTCTAGTACCCCGTATGGGCCCGGGTTTGGACTCCGGGCAAGAGTTGCAGATACTGTGGGGGACATACCAGCCACAATTTCAACTGTCTCTGAATATTCCTGGTAGTTCGAAAGTTTCAACTCGACTGAATGTGGTCCGGGGGTGATCCCGGTAAAGGCAGTCAGCTCACCAGCGTGGGTAACTCCGTTGTAGGATCCGTCAATATAAATTCCGGCCCCGGCAGGGT
>JBAXMF010000222.1:0-4563 GCA_037134435.1 Methanomicrobiales archaeon
TGGATGCGATGCCTCATTACCCTGTTCTCCGGGAATCTGTTAACCGGCCTGACTCACGTGAGGTCCTTCTTGCTATCGGTGCCGATAACCCGACAGACGGGGTACGGTTGTCCTCCGAAGATGGCTGGTGCCTGGTCCGTGCCAGCGGCACTGAGCCAAAAATCAGGTTCACTGCGGAAGGTACGACGCTGCAGAAAGCGAAAGAGATGATGGACCGTGGCCAGGAACTCGTTCGGAAAGGGAAAACTGCTTAACCCTCCAGGATAACGGTATATCTATGCAATGCGTGGTCCTTGCTGCCGGAGAAGGAAAGAGGATGCGGCCCCTCACCGCATCAAGGCCGAAGGTGATGCTCCCCATCGGGAACCGGCCGATGGTTGAGCACCTTGTTATCGCAGCAAGGGATGCCGGGATCAACGAGTTTATTTTCGTCGTCGGGTATGGGGAGCGGGAGATCCGACACCATTTCTCTGATGGTTCGCCCCTCGGTGTCGCAATCAGGTATGTCACCCAGAGGACCCAGATGGGGACCGCTGATGCACTGAACGCTGCAAGGGGACTTGTAAAAGGGAGATTCCTGTTGCTGAACGGTGACATGGTCTTAAAAACAGACGACCTTCGAAAGATTGTCAATGGGACGGCCCCCTGTGTAGGGATCTTTCATTCAGATCATCCAAAGGACTATGGCGTGGTCATTGAAGAGGGTGGGATGATCACGGCCCTCGAAGAGAAATCCGGGAATCCTAAAAGTGACATGATCAATGCAGGGGTGTACCTTTTCGACCCGGATATATTCGGACTCGTGGATGAGGTGCAGGTCTCTTCGCGGGGTGAATTGGAACTCACCGATGCGCTTGGCGTGTTGATCAACAAAAAGCAACTCCATGCCTATTCTCTGCAGTACTGGATGGACGTCGGGTACCCATGGGACCTTCTTTCCGCAAATGCATCATTGCTAGATGAAATGGGTCCTGCCTGTGAAGGAGAAATCGAAGAGGGTGTCACGGTACATGGCAAGTTGACGCTTGGGGAAGGTACTGTGATCAAGTCCGGGACCTATATCGAAGGCCCCTGCTCGATCGGAAGGAACTGCAGGATTGGCCCCCATGCCTATATCCGGGGTTCAACCTCGATTGGTGATGACTGCCATATCGGGCATTCCAGCGAGATAAAAAACTCGATTATTATGTCAGAAACGAAAATCCCCCACTTTAACTACATCGGGGATAGCATCATCGGGAGCCGGTGTAATTTTGGGGCCGGTACCAAGGTGGCGAACCTCCGTCATGACCGTGCCACCGTCAAAGTGCGGGGAATGGATACCCGCCTGAAAAAATTCGGTGCCGTAGTTGGTGACGGGGTACAGTTCGGGATTAATTGTTCGCTGAATGTCGGAACTATTGTAGGGGCGAATACAAAAATCGCACCTCATTCATTCCTTGAAGGATATATCGGCGAAGAATCAACGGTGAAATAGGAGGTGTTACATGCAGGCAGTTATACTTGCAGCAGGGGAAGGAACGCGGGTCCGGCCTCTCACGAAAAGCAGGCCGAAAGGACTGATACCCGTTGTGAACCGCCCGATAATAGAATATTCAATCCGGGCGCTGCACAAGATCGGGATCAGGGAGATTATCGTCGTTGTGGGGTACCGGAGAGAGCAGGTTACCCGGTTCCTGAATGAACTTGACCCGGACATTAAGGTAGTTGTCCAGGAAAAACAACTTGGGACTGCACATGCATTGAAATGTGCCGGACCCCTGGTAACAGGGAATTTTCTCCTCCTCCCGGGTGACAATTATATTGACTCGGTCTCTGTAGCAACGATCGCAAAGATGGAAAATGCGATGCTTGTCAAAGACCACCCAAGTCCCTCGAATTTTGGGGTGGTCCTGATCCGTAACGGTTTTGTGACGGCCATTGTTGAAAAGCCGGAGCATTCTCCCTCATTTACGGTCAGTACCGGGATCTTTTCACTGACCCCTGATGTCTTTCGCTATATCAGGAGTAATGACCTGACTGAAACAATCAGTTGCATGATTGCGGATGGAGTGAAGATTCAGGCACTCATCGCAGAAGACTGGCAGGATGCGCTGTACCCGTGGGACCTGATCCGCATGAATGAACGGCTCCTTTGTGGAATCGCTCCGGAAAAAAACGGGGCAATTCATAAATCTGCCCTTCTCCAGGGGTCCGTCTGTATCGGGAAAGGGGTGACCATCGGTCCCTATACGGTGATTATGGGACCCGTTGTGATTGGCAAGGATTCTGTGATTGGAGCCCACTGCTGTATCATGCCAAACACAAGTATTGGAGCAAGGGGGAACATCGAGCCCTTCAGCTATATTGGTAACGCTCTTCTTATGGACGATGTGTCGCTCGGTTCCCACTCCCGCGTGAGTGATAGTGTGATCGGCGAAGGGACAAGGTTGGCAGACCATACCGGGATCGGGTCCCGGAATAGTGTTATCGAGATAGAAGGATGCCTGGTGAAAGTCGCTTTTGGCGCGATTATTGGCGACCAGGTGAGTGCTGCAGCCTTTAGCACGATCCGGGGGAGCATCATCGGTAACGGGGTTACGATTGGGCATGAACAACGGGACCTGTCGGGGGTTACTATTCCTGATAACACCCTGGTGATATGACGTGTGTGGCATTGTCGGGTATACCGGTTACCGGCCTGCCGCCCGTATCGTGGTGGAAGGGTTAAAAAAGCTCGAATATCGAGGGTATGACTCGTTCGGGGTCGCAACAAAAAGGGCTGGGCAGCCAATCGACTGTTACAAACGGCAGGGAAGGATCTCGGAGGCGGAAAAAGAAGCCTCGATGCTGAAGGGTACAATGGGGATCGGGCATACACGCTGGGCTACCCATGGTGTCCCGAATGACGTCAATGCGCATCCACATTCTGACTGCCGGAAACGGATCGTGGTGGTCCATAACGGGATTATTGAGAATTATGCCGGACTCAAAAGAGGACTGGTTGCAAGGGGGCATACCTTCTCTTCTGAAACAGATACCGAAGTAATCGCCCACCTTCTTGAGGAAGAGTACAATGGTGACCTGGTCCAGGCGGTACAGGCAGTGCTCCCTAAACTATCCGGTTCGTATGCCCTCCTTGTGATGGCCGAAGGGGATGATTGTATTATCGCTGCCCGTGAGAGCAGCCCGCTTGTTATCGGGGTTGGCGATGGTGAGATGTTTGCCGCGTCTGATATGACCCCGCTCCTTGACCATACTGAGCGGGTGATATTTCTCGAAGACGGGGATATTGCGATAATCACCCCTGATACCGCCCGAATTTTATCCGGTGGGTTAGAAGTTTCCCGAAACGTCGAACTGATTGACTGGACTGTCGGGGACGCAAAAAAAGGCGGGTTCAAGCATTTCATGCTGAAGGAAATCTACGAGCAACCCCTGGTGTTCTCAGACACCATTCGATCTGTCGGTGTCCTCCCGACGGGTCTCGCGCGGTGCAACGGTACCATGGTAGTCGCCTGCGGGACTTCCTACCATGCTGGGATGGTATTCAAGTACCTGCTTGAAGAGGCTTGTTCAGTTCCAGTCCGGTTGGAACTTGGGTCGGAGTTCAAATATTTCACTCCGCCGGTGACGGAGCTGGTGATCGGGATCACCCAGTCGGGGGAGACTGCCGATACGCTTGCCGCCCTGAAAAAGGCGAAGGCACACAACTGCCCGACCCTCGCGATTACGAACGTACTTGGGAGTACGGTCACTAGAGTTGCTGATGAAACGTTGTACATGCGCGCCGGTCCTGAGATCAGCGTGGCCGCGACCAAGTCTTTTATTGCAGAACTGGCAGTCCTGATGCAGTGTGTCAACCACCTTTCCGGTGGAAAATTTTCCAAAGAGATTTTCCGGGCAAACCGGGCGATTGAAGAGGTCCTGCTCCTTGATTTGAGTTCTGCAGTCGCGGCCTGCAACGGCGCAGAGCATATTTTCTTTGTCGGGAGGGGCCCGTTTTATGCGGTGGCGCTCGAAGGGGCGCTGAAGATGAAGGAGATCTCCTATATCCATGCGGAAGGGTATGCAGCAGGAGAGATCAAGCATGGGCCGTTTGCGCTGCTGTCACCAGAGACACCGGTGGTCGTGATATGCATGCCCGGGGCAACCTACGGGGTCATGGTCTCGAATATTAAGGAGATGAAGGCGAGAGGGACGCCGGTAGTAGTGATCGGGGTAGCTGGTGACGATGAACTTGCAGATATTTCCGATGTCTACATCGGGCTTCCCAAAGGTGGCCTGATGGAGGAGGTACTGATGACGACGGTGGTACTGCAGCTCCTTGCATACCGGACTGCAGACTTTCTGGGGAGAGATATTGATAAGCCGAGGAACCTTGCGAAGAGTGTGACGGTAGAGTAATAGTTGGTTGCCGTTGAAAAAACATTCCAGGCGAGATCGAATTTATTATGAGCCCATCCAACCAGCAGGGATAATTGTTGGACAGACCACCAGAGAACCCAATATCAATAATGGATACAACACCCAGATTCGTACAATTACTGGAAACTCCCGCGCATCCAGCAATTTCAATTCCAG
>JBAXMF010000223.1:0-4553 GCA_037134435.1 Methanomicrobiales archaeon
ATTCACCCCCGCCTTCCGCGCCAGCAGGAGGATGGCGGTGCTGTCCTTTCCGCCTGAGAACGAGACATTCGCCACCGGGCGGTCGTACATATGCTGTTTTATTGAGCGCACCGCGTTTCGTTCAAGGTTTTTCAAGTGGTACGTATTCCTGGCGACCGCTTCTGCCCATTCCGGGTCCTTCGGCTTCACCGGGGTGACCGGCATTACTTCTTTAACCCGGAGTGACCCGTCTTTTAATACCGCTGTTCCGTACCGTCCCCGGTACTTCACAATCACGGTACCGTCCGGGACACCAGTCGTAATCGTGAAACGCTTTCCCCCGATCCTGCCCCGTGTATCACGGTCGCCCGAAAGGACCGCCGCCTGTTCGAGGTCAACAATTCCCTTCGTCGCATAGGGAAGGACAAACGGCAGGGCCTCGGGCGTGATATCAAATTTGCATTTTCTGCTCACCGGGTCGAAGGAGAGCCAGCCGAAACGGGTGCCGTTGACAATAACAAGGTCGTTCCGGTCGAGTCCACCTGCTTTATTGAAGAGGACAATATTCGGCAGCGGAATATCCCCGAACTGCCCGGAGACCAGGGTTTTGATCATCGCCATGTCAGCCCTGAGCGCAGGGCGGACATCATATGGTTGGAGGAGTTCTATCGCACGGCCATTGTCGCCACAGCTGCAGGACCTGCCAATGAGCGGAACATTGCACTGGTCGCACCAGAACAGGGTGGTCTTTACCGGGGGCTCTCTCATCAGAGTAGCATTGGGGTGGAACGCTCATAATAGCGATCTTTGAGGACCGTTCCCGGTTACCTGCCACCCATACTAAAAAACTGGGGTCGTGCACCCGCTTTTCTACACTGTCGCCGGATCCTTGTCTTTACAAGGCCGGTCTTCCTGTCCCATGGCCCGGCGTTCCCAATGCAGGGGGTAACCATTATCTTCACCCGCATTTCATCTCTCTTTAATCTGAAGGGCAACCAGGGAAAAAGACGTGGCTGCCTCCAGTCCCGTTAGGTCGGACCCCATGATTGAAACCTGGCTTGCTGCTTCCATACTCGTAATAACCGGGATACTTGCGGGTTTTTCGTCGGGGCTCCTTGGACTTGCCGGCTCGTACCTTGACAATCCGGTCATGTACTGGATGCTCACCCATTACGGGTATGACACGACCACGTCAGTCCGTGTCGCATTTGGTACCTCTGTTGCCATTGCACTGGTGATCTCCGCAGTCAATACCCGGGAGCACGCAAAAGAACGGTCAATTATCTGGAAAATTGTCCTGCTGATCGGGAGTGCAAGCATCATCGGGGGGCTATTCGGGGGGACTATCGCCACGCATGTCCCGGGTGAACCATTAAAAATACTATTCGGGCTGTTTCTCATCGTTTCCGCGGTGCGCATGGTCCTTCCCCTGCCCCAGGACTGGGGGAAGAAAACAATACCCTGGTTTTACTGGTGTATTGCAGGCTTTTCATTCGGACTGGTCTCCGGGATCATCGGGATTGGTGGCGGGCTCATCATCCTCCCGATGTTAGTCTGCATTTTCGGGGTGCCGGTACATGAAGCAATGGCGACTTCCTCGGCATGCATCATGTTCTCCTCGACAGGGAGCATGATCGCATATATTGTCAATGGGATCGGTGTACCGGGCCTCCCGCCGTTCTCTATCGGGTATGTGAACATAATTTTCTGGGGGATTATTGTCAGTATGACAATCCCGTTTACTATCCTTGGGGTGCATGTTGCAAACCACCTCCCCGCTAGAAAACTGTCGGTAATTTTTGCATGCCTGCTCATCCTCATTGCCCTCTACATGCTTGGCATAATCCCTGCCCCCGCGTGAACCCGTGCCAGCCGGTAATGATCAGGGCACACGAAAATTTACCCCTGCCCGGAGGGTGGTGCATGGAAGCGGGAGTAATTGCCGGGGAATAACCCCCCGGGCAGGAATTCGGCATTTAAAGGTTTTAAAGGGTTCGGAAATGGGAAACCCGGGATTTATCCGCGCCGTTCACGTAACTGTAGCAACATACAAGATGAAGATGAACCCTCTGAACGGGTGGGGTACACCCCTTTTTTGTCCTGTCCCCAGTAGAATATCCACCTGGCCGAACTTCCCTGGAAGGTATTGGACGATTCCGGAATATCAGGGGGCCGTTCTGTCCCGGCCGGGATCACCTGAGTGGCGGGGCCGGATCCCCGGGATCGGCAGGATGATCCCAGGTACTGTTAGCAGGGCCAATTTATCATGGATTTTTCTGCTTAACGCCCCTTCATTCATTCCTGCCGTTCAATTGAGGAAATATAGGATACCCCGATCTTTGCCTTGCGGAGGCGTGTCTCATCCATCAGGTGCCGCATATCGACGAATTCGCCGTCCTCCGCGATGGTCTTCACCTGGCGCGAGAGTTCGAATTTCGGGTCGTAGGGGGTGTTCCGGAAGACGACGCCGTGGTTGTGGAGGTACATTGTTGCAGATCCCTTGTTCCCCGGGTGGACGTAATGGAGTGCGTCAAGGTCTCCCGTTGAGAATATCGTGAGGTCTCCTGACAAATCAATGCCAAACCCGAAACTAACGAGGGTATCGCCACGGTACCGGGGTTCCCGGTTGGTATCATTCCACTCATCGTAATTTTCCGGGTCCATGATCGATTTATGGTTTGCCGGCGCCCGCTCCTGCAGGGGGGAATGGGTGATCTCAGAACTGATCACGCCTTCTATCACGCCCCAGATAACAAGGCTGATTATCCCCTGGAAATTTGCCTTCCTCGTCCGTGCCAGGGTGACTATTGCGGAATAGATCTCTGCCAGGGAAACCCCGTTTTCCCGGGTGGCCTCGAAGGTAAATAACTCGTGGAACGGCCCTGAAAGCCGCACATTGAACCCCGTGAAGATTTTTACTTCCCCCGTCTCCTTTACCGGGGTGAAAAAGTCAGGGGTAAAATGCCCGTCAGTCGGGACGTAGACCATCGAACCATGCAGTGTAATCATCTCCCCCATCAGGGGCATTGCGTCCGCTTCATCCTTTCCAAGCGCCCCGAGACCGAGCGAATAATCCGCCTCTTTAAACCCGAGTGTCCGGATATCCTGCGCGGTGATGGCAGACTGAAGGACTTTTATGAGGTCTCCTGTGACGATAAGCGAGGCCGCCTTCGGTGACCCCGGTTCTATTGCATAGGTGATCCCGTCAACCACAAAAGATGGGTGCCTGATCCCGAACAGGAGCCCTTCCTCGCGGGGTTTTACCCGGCAGGCAACCTGCGCATCCTGAAGCGTGGGGTAGATATCAAGTACTTTTAGGAACCCTGCCATTTCAAGCACACTTTTCGGGAACTCCTGGACATTAATAAGGCCAAGCGTCCCGTCTCTCAGTTTCAGTCTCTTCTTTAGCCCAAGGAGTACGCGGATACCGGCACTAGAAAGGTAGTCCACTCCTGCAAGGTTGAAGATCACCGATCGGGTATCGTCCCTCACAATTTCCTTCAGTCCGGTCTCCAGTTGCTGTGCTCCAAACCCGTCTAGTCTTCCTGTAAGGGTTACTATTGGTACCTCGTCCTCATTTGCCAGCCGAATTTCAATACTCATACCAACCTTCGCTCCCTGAAAATGTATATGGACCCCCTGCCTCATTAAAGCGGTGTATCTGTCCGGGTGCCGGTGTGGATATGTGAAAAGGTAACCAGCCCCCCGTTTTCAAGATAGCGCTTGACTTTTTTCTGGCTTTCTGACAGGGCACCTGTCTTTCCGCTTTTTACCTCGACGAAGATAATGCTGTCCAACTCCTTCTCTTCTGATAAGCCTGAAAATATGATCAGGTCGATTGGTGTGCCTATAAACCGGGTATCTCTTGGGTTCCATGGGAAATCAGGGAAATATGGGACCAGGTGCTGCGTTACATTGCCCCTGATTGTTGCACCGCTCTGCTTTACCGCGTCAGCCCGTGATGCTTTCTCCCGGCCGATGACCCATTCCCGGTTGAGGATATCTGCACGGTCGCCGGCCTCACGTTCAAGAGCACTGCGCTGCCATTCTTCGAGCATCTGCCTCGCCCGGGACTCTGTCCCACCGGTGAGCGATACGTACCGAAAGGCAAGGATGATAACGCCGGTGCCCAGGACCAGGGTAGCAATAAGGAGTAAGGTGGTAATATAGTCCATTACGAATTCATTGGTGCTACCGATTTATCTGGTTTACCGGTTATTTCATGGACAAACTCACTGCAAGCTGCCGGGCGAGGTCTATATCCGGACCCGGAACATCGGGGAGATGGCTGACTGAATCTGAACATGAATCGAGCCCGGGAGTGTCAAAGGGTAAAAACCAGCAAGATCATTGGAAGATTACCAGGGGGTCTGTTCGCACCAGCACCCTTACGTGGGATACAGGTGTATAAGGATAGATGGAAAATAGATGGGGAATGAATACGTAATGAGTAAAATGGAACGGCTGGAACTGATTGTACTGCTGATATCGGTCGTCATCGCGGTCATTTTGGGTGATTACCTCTACTCGGTTACACATAATGTGCTGGTAAACGTATTCACTATACTTATCAT
>JBAXMF010000224.1:0-4538 GCA_037134435.1 Methanomicrobiales archaeon
TCACCCCTGCCGTTCTTACTTGTGATGCTGATCCTTACCCTGGGGAGCCTGTTGATTGTCAGTATCCTGATCGGCGCGCTTACCGCAGGTATTGTAGAGCGACTTGAATTACTGCGACGTGGGCATTCCAAAGTTCTGGAAAATGACCACACGGTAATTCTGGGGTGGTCGCACCAGGTGTTTACCATTATCCGCGAGCTTACGATTGCGAATGAAACTCGCAAAAGCGGGGCAGTTATCACCATTCTTGCCCACCAGGACAAAGTCGAGATGGAGCATGCGATCCATGATCGGATTGCTCACACTAAAAATACACGGGTGATTTGCCGCTCTGGTTCGCCTTACGACCCGGCCAAACTGGAAATCGTCAGCCTGAGTACGGCACGTTCCGTTATTATCCTGCCGCCCGAAGAAGGAGACCCCGATTCTTACGTCATCAGGACAATCCTGGCCCTGACCCATAGCCCCAGGCGCCGGGCTGAGCCGTATCACATTGTCACCGATATTAAAGATGCCCGCACTCTGAACGTCATCCGTATGATCGGTGCGAAGGATGACCTGCATGCAGTGCTCACGGGCGATATGATTGCCCGCGTAACCGCCGCGACCAGCCGACAACCGGGCCTTTCCCTGGTATACACCGAGCTGCTCAACTTTACCGGTGATGAAATCTATTTCAAGGCCGAACCGTCACTGTATGGTAAAACGTTTGGCGACATCCTGAACGCCTACGAAGGCTCGGTGGTGATCGGCATCCATCAGGCGGATCACACCATCAAGCTCAACCCGTCCATGGACATGCGGATTGCGCCCGGCGATCAAGTGATTGCCATCACGGCGGATGAAGAGACCCTCCTTCTTTCCCGCCAGACTACGCCACCCGTGCAGACCCAGCTGATCCACACCAGTTCCAAACTGGGAACCCCGCAGCCCGAGAAAGGCCTGCTGATCGGTTGGAACGAATCCGCATCCACCATCATCCACGAGTTGGATGACCACGTTCCCGAAGGTTCAGCCATTACGGTTGTGGCCGATGAGGTTTTCAATGATGATGTACAGCAATCTGCCAGGCTCAAACGCCAGAAAATCCTCTTTTGTGGCGGGGATACCACCGACCGTTCCCTGCTTGACGAGTTGAACGTGGCGGAATACGACCATGTCATCGTGCTGGCCGACACCAGGCTCGACACCCAGGCTGCCGACGCCCGAACGCTCGTCACGCTCATGAACCTCCGCGATATCGCCGAAAAAAGCGAAGTGCCTTTTTCCATCGTCAGTGAACTTCTTGACCTGCGCAACCGCGAACTGGCCGAAGTGGCAAAAGTGAATGATTTCATTGCCCCCCACTTAATTAGCCTGATGATGTCGCAGATTTCTGAAAACGGGGAATTGTACGATGTTTTCAACGACCTGTTCGACCCGGACGGCTCAGATATTTATCTCAGGCCGGTGACCGATTATGTAGAAACCGGTCAACCCGTCAACTTTTATACGGTTGTTGAAGCTGCTCGCCGCCGTGGTGAGGTGGCCTTCGGCTATCGCATCGCCAGCTCATCGCAGGACGCTGAAAAATCCTGGGGTGTGCGAATCAATCCCCCTAAATCCAAAGAAGTTACCTTCACTCCCGGAGACAAAATTATCGTGCTGTCGGAAGAAAATCGGTTATTGGTCCCCTGAATTGTGTAACCGTTATCAATGAACCTGCCCCGAATAAGCAACCATAAGTCTATCCCGGGAATAATGGGGTTGATTTTCCCATACAATTCCCATTCCGGTCCTTCCCTGAAAAAGGGCCATTACATTCAGATCTGAACTGCGATTCAATGTGGCGCAACCCTATGAAAAATTCAGCATTTTTCCGGCCTATTTATCACAAAAATAAGCCCTGATCCACTCCACCCCCGCTGGGGGGGACACTACACTCCTTCTGACCGTGCCTGTATTTTTGGTTGGTACCGTCACCATTCCTGCCCGTTTCTCGAACCTGCTAATTATCAGCGATTTTTTTAAACACTCCGAATATTCCCCTGTTTTACCCGTATCAGAGCCCATAATAGCCTTGGATTAACAGCACCCTGCTGTTGAAAATACAGAAGCATGCGATTGACTACCCGGTATAATCTACCCCCTCCTATTCGACGAAGAGCATATGCCTGGGGCTAAATAGCAATGAATATCTAACAGTAAATATTAAAGACGCTCGTGTTGGATTACTTATGAAACCATTGAACCGGATCCTGGTGTTAACTGCTATAACAGGAGCCCTTATATTGTGTAGTGTTCTTGGATCAGGATGCCTGAAGGAGAGTTCCCTTGCAATTAAGGGGATCAACGTCGGGGCCCAGCAGGTCAGTTCCCCGGAGGTCACCCTCAATGTCTCTACCGAGATCGAGAACTCCAGGGGGTTTGGGTCGGGCATAACGACGCTCAACCTCCGTGCATTCAATACAGAAACCGGCCTCATCGAGAACGAACGGACTGATATACTCGATGGCATCGGGTGGGGGGGTTCGCATACGGTCTTTCAGACGATGTCTCTCCCACGAAAAGGGTCCTACCGTCTCGTGGCAACCGTCTTCGAAGGGGACAAACGGAAAGCCCAGGGGGAGAAAACGGTCTATAACCTCGAACGACTGACACCAGATAATCAGAAATCTGGTTTATCGGTTGAAGATATCGATTTCATCGTAAGAAATGTCAGCGGAGATTCGGTAACCATCCAGAGTGACCTGTATATCTCGAATAATGATATCAGACCCAGTGGTCCTTTCGATATCGAAGTCAAGGCAAAAGAGATGGATGCACACCTCGTTGCCGCCAAACAGACCGTCCCCGTTGCAAATATCGACCCGGAAAAGATACTGGTTGTACCGGTCCGCCTGACGGTGCCTGACCAGTACAACTATGTGATGGAGGTCCTCGTCTGGAAAAATGAGACCATTATCAAGCGTGTGGAAGGGACGGTCCAGCTCAGGCCGGGTACCACGATACCTGGCGGAGACCAGTTTGTGACAAAAAAGATCGAGACCTCAAAATTCGTCGCTGACCAAAGTTCCGTATCGGGTGCTGCTCGCCCGTACTCTCCCATACCCTCCCAGGCACCGGGGTTCGGCGTCTCTGTCGCACTTGTTGCGATGGTCACCGTCGGAGCATATATAGTCGGGCAGAGGAGACAAAAATGACAGATCCAATAGAAGATCCGGTCCAAACCGCCGGGAAGGGTGCCGGTGGGTCCGCAGCCGAGGGTACGGGGAAAAAGAAAGATGACTGGGGGTATAATCTTATGACCGGCCTCAGGCTGATCGTCCTCTTCCTTGTCTTCATCGCGGCAGTCCAATTGTATTTCACGATCCAGGGTGTGATCGGGATGTGGGTTTCTGACCAATACATACCGCTCATCAACGCGATCTATTACCTTGTCGTGATCATTGGCGGTGTATGGCTCCTGCGGGGAACTTTTATGCGGCGATGAGAAAGTCCTCCTTTTTTTAATACTACATCGCTTACAGGGATGATGTTCCCCATACAAAAAGCAAATCTGAAGTCTTAAACCTTGAAATCCATCGTAAAACCTCACCAAAACCACGCAGTCCTGCCATTCTTATATAGCTCGGCTGATGGTTAAAAATCAAATGGGGTCCATGAACTGGTCGTCGAAGAATGGTGTCCTGCTATTCTCGCCGTCTCCGTATGGCATCTCGCGTGACCCGACAGGAAGGCTGACTTCCCTAAGGTATCGTGGTACGTACAGGTGAGATCAGCCCCATGTTCCCCGATGACCATCAACCGGGCCAGGCCCAGAGAAGAGCTGCACCTATCCGCTCCGGTCTGCCCTTCGTCTTACATGCCCGGGACAAAAACAGGGCTGAAAGAAATTTCATCCGGTGATGCCCAGGCCTCTAACGTTACCGTGGGGACACAAGCTGCAATGGTTGCATCACTGGTTGAAAAGACCTGGATAGAAAAAATACACCTGCCCGCAACCACCTATCGCCAGGTATTTTTACTGGGTATGCATCGAAGGAGTTTACGTTAAAAAATCCCGGCCCCTTTGTCAACAGATCAGCAATAAACTTTGACACCGTTATTGCGGGCCAACCTAACGTGGTAGTGTCCAGTCCCGTGATTCGCGAAAGAACCGGTAAATAAACCGGTATCTGGAATTTCAATACAGTAATCGCTCTTCTGTGGATAAACCCAGCGCCTGGTTGAAGAATCTCTGGGCCTTCTGCCGGGATCCATTGAGACAATACGACCTGTAATCGCCTGTCGATAGCCTGATACAGGGCATACATTTTTCGGAATTATAATATAGAACCTTGGACTTGTATTCAATGTGATAAGTTACTATGCCATTTTGTGAAAATTGCGGAGAAACAATTGAACCAGGAAGTAAATTCTGTGATAATTGTGGAGTCCCGATTGGCGACCCGTCAACCCCACAACCTGCGCCACTCCCACCGCCACCGCAGGCCCCCACGTCCCAGGGGTCCCCTGCGCCCACGGCACCACCAACATCTGCGCCGATTCCCCCAATC
>JBAXMF010000225.1:0-4531 GCA_037134435.1 Methanomicrobiales archaeon
ATTGGGTTCTCTGGTGGGCCGTCCAACAATTATCCTTGGTGGTTGGATGGGCTCTCAAAATCATTCGACAATTACCAGCAAGATATTAAAACAGGTAAGATTGAACTATTGTGAATATCATATTGAAATCTGAATAGGTGAAAAATGGAGTTTACCCCGATACAGTTAGATGCCTTGCAGGAACTTGCAAACATCGGAGCTGCCCATTCAGCAACCACGCTATCGATGATGCTTGATTGTCATGTCGGCATGAATGTGCCTGAGATCGATATTGTAGATATCGCTAATATGGGTCAGCTACTCACCGATGAAATTACCACGTTGGTTGTGTTTGAACTCCAGGGAGAGATACCCCGGGGGGGCTTCCTTGTCCTGCATTTTCCAGGAGATTCCGCTATGCGGACTGCAAATATTCTTATCGGGTCCGGGGATATCGCCCGTCCTTCCGGAGAAATGGATAAAAGTGCCATTCTCGAGGTAGGCAATATCATGATCTCATCGTTTCTTAGCGCGACTTCAGACCTTCTGGGTATCATAATGCTTCCCTCTCCGCCAGTTCTGGTGGTAGACATGACACATGCGGTCATCGAATCGTTGATCGCCGGCATGACGACAGAGGTTAATGAAGTAGTAGTATTCAGGATCAACCTGACTTCAGATGAACATGAAATCGCGGCAAACATCATGATTTTTCTCGAGGTCTCGACATTACAGATGGTGGCAGGAATGCTAGAAAAAATGATAAAACCAGAACCATGACCGGGAAACCGGAATTTTTCACCGTAATACCATTTTTAAAAATAGTTTAATATTTGATATTCTTTTGGTCCATTGCCTTCCAATCCCATAACCCCGGTTTTCCTAATCGTAATTGTTTGTCTACCACCCCTGCCTAGGTATTATTATTACCCTGTGATGGAAATACGACGCTACTCTGGCTAATACCGGGTAACAGGATTCATAAATTTCGATATTGTGCCATTCATTATATCATTGACATATTGCCTGGGTCCAACGGGGCTAATTTTACGATAAATGCCCTCCCTGACATCATAAAACGACTCAAATAATCGACATCTCAAGCCACATAACAATGATGATAACTGGCTCTTCGCAATCCGTGTTAAACAAATATTATACCTGTCAGCCCGATATATCGGACCTATTCCTACGGATTCACTCAAATTGGGGGCGCATTTTTTCAATTTCGTTCTATTGTTGGTCATTTCCCTTGATTTGTATACTCAACCTCATTCTTAGTTTTCATAATCTGGATTATGAGTTTTGGATGACGTGCCCATTTGTTAATGATTTTTAGATTGCCTTGGAGTAGAACGTCGTTGATTGAGACAAAATAGAAAGATGATCCCCATTGCATCAGTGCGATAACAAAAAATCGGCCATCACTCTATTGTCGGCATTCTCCCTGGTGCTCCCTTAAGAGTCGGGCTTCAGGATATCTCCCCTCTGTAATTGTACTTTCGAATCGTTGTGTCACCTGGTACTTTGCATGGATATTCGGCCCACCTGTCCCGTCAGGAAGTATATATACTTTGAAACGAAGCTTTCCGGAAATACCATGAATAAACATACTATTGATATGAAAGCCATCGCACGGAGTGCAATGGAAAAGTATGGTTTTGGTTTTCGGTTTCCTGATTCAGTACTGGTGGAGGTTAATACCATACAGGGACGAGTTTTTACAGAAGGAGATCTGGACAGCCGAGACCTTCGGGATCTCCTGTGGTCATCCATTGACAACTGGGACTCAATGGACCTGGACCAGCTGGAATATTGCGAAGGCGGGCCTGACGGAGAGATACATGTCAGGATCGCGATAGCCGATGTCGACCTCTATGTACCGAAACATTCGCAGGTCGATCTATACGGTGCCCATAATGGTACCTCGGTATACACGGGAATCGAGGTTTTCCCGTTGTTTCCAGATAAATTGTCACGGGGTATCACGTCGCTGTTACCTGGTCAGGACCGGATGGCAGTAGTGATTGAATATTCAGTACTTCGTGATGGAAATACCCGACCCGGTGACATCCACCGGGCACTTGTAAGGAATAAGGCAAAACTGGTCTATGAAGAGGTAGGGGACTGGTTCGAGGGAGTGGGTTCGGTTCCACAGGAAGTACTAGACGTCCCGGGGTTAAAAGAACAACTCCTGTTGCAGGTGGAAGTAATGCAACGGCTGAAAAAACGCAGGATAGAAAATGGAGCACTTGATTTAGATACATTGGAAGCGCATGCAGTTCTGGAAGAAGGTTCGATCAGGGACCTTATCGTTCAGAAACAGAATATGGCCCGAGATCTAATCGAAGAGTTCATGGTTGCTGCAAATGGGGTCATGGTATCATTCCTCGGCAATGCGAATCTTCCCATGATACAAAGAATCGTACGGATCCCTAAGAACTGGGATGGAATCGTCCAGGTGGCCGCACTGTACCATGATTCGCTACCTGCCATTCCTGATTCGAAGGCACTTTCTTTGTTCCTCGATAGACGTAAAGCGGCAGACCCTGAACGGTTCCTGGACCTATCCCTGGCGGTCATTAAACTCCTTGGTCCCGGCGAATATATGACCCTGGAACCGGGCCAACCGCCTTACGGCCACTTCGCGCTCGCTGTAACCGATTATACCCATGCGACCGCCCCTAACCGCCGTTATGTTGACCTGATCAATCAGCGCCTGGTAAAATCTGTCATTAACAGGTCAGGTAATCCTTATTCCCTCGAAGAACTTGTCAGCCTGTCAGCCTGGCTCACTGATCGTGAGAAGGCATCCAAGAAAGTTGAACGGTTTATGCGAAAGGCAGCCGCTGCAGTGTTGCTGAAGGACCGCATCGGGGAGTCCTTCGATGGATTGATTACCGGTGCAAAAGATTCCGGCACCTATGTCCGGCTAATCGCACCGCCTGCAGAAGGCCGAATTGTCCGGGGCGAGCGGGGCCTGTTCGTAGGTCAGAAAGTCAGCGTCCGCCTGTTGAAGACAGACCCCTACAATGGATTCGTTGACTTCGAATGTATTGGTGAAATAAAAAAAAGTCAGTTTAAGTTCAAAAGGCTACGCACCAAAACAATGAAATGATTAATGGCCGACTTTTCGCCGACAACGAGCGAAAAATAGCCTGAAATCGTATAATAATGGAGGAAATCCCCTATCACCTTTTATGAGGGAAATCCAGGGATTTTTTTTAATTTACGGTGGTATCACGCTGACCTGAACATTCAGAACTCTCGTTTGGCTTACCCGACATCCTGTCAGAATAGCCGGACAATGTCTATCCGCTAACGCCCGGTACTGCTTTTCCCTGGTATATCGTCTGGCGTGCATCCCGAAAGTTGAATTTCTCAATGATGAGGTGTGCTTCTTTTAATTTTCTTATTGCATACCTGACCGTTCTTGGAGAGATGTTTGTCATCTTCACGATGTCCTTGTGTGTCATCGGGTCTCCCTTCTCGAGGAGGGATAATACGGTCATTGATGACGGGGGTAGACGTATTTCTGGCATTAATAGAAGTTAACAGTGTTAACACTTAAGGTTGTCGATTGTTCCGATCTATTACCCTGGCATAATGATTGCATAGGATTAAGACCTTAATGATCTCGGGTATTTTGTTTTTTTCAGGTAATTGAACCAATACAAATCAGAATTTCAGTATTTTGTGAAGATGAGCTAATGGAATGGCTCGGCATCAACTGCTGAAATTATTCCAAAACTCACTGATTCCATCAGTCCATTTCCATTTTCTTGCGAAAATCTTTTTTTCAAGGGGTGGACCAAATTCCAGGGGCTGGTCTTTCAAGTCAAGGTCTATCAACACTCCTTCTGGTTTCAGCAAGGTCTTCCGCATTCATGAGACCTTTTTTTAGATCCATGAAATCATGGAGTTCGATTCCCCCCAAAAAATTCCATTACCTCTTTTGCATACCACAGTGTCTTCACCTGTTCCTGCCACAGGTATAAGCGGGTCCACCTTTCCTCCCGTGACTGGATTGTCAGGTGTCGAATGGCCAGATCATTGATATTAAAGAGATATAATTGCCCTTGAATAAGACAAGATTTGCTGCGGGGATTGAAAAAAAACTTCACCTCGTCCTATATCGATAAATGTCATCCTGGCCCCTAGTCCGGCACCAGAAAGAATTTTTCCGGGTTCTGCTATTGCCGTCCTTTCGGGATCATTTGATTTAAACCAACATTATTTCACTGATACATCCCTTGATGCAGGACAATATCATTACCAGGATTCATCAAATTATGCAGGATGACAATGGCCCCCTCGACTTCAATGATGCATGCCTGGAACAGAACTCCCGAATACTATGTCTTGTAACAGTATCCCCTGCCAGAATATCGTTAGGATACCAGGAAATACCCTGCGGAATTGTATTACGGATACCTTCATCTATCTTGAATGTATGTTAGGCAACTATGTATGATATTAAAGGCAGCAAAAAAATGGAAAACGGGATTGAAGTTTTCTACCAGCATAAAGGGGGGGAAAAATTAGATTCATT
>JBAXMF010000226.1:0-4524 GCA_037134435.1 Methanomicrobiales archaeon
CGGAACTTGACGAGTGTGAGGGGTATGACCAGGCGGAATGTCGTCCCCGCACCGGGTATGGTCTCAACCGAGACGTTCCCCCCAAGTTTCTCGACCTTCTCAAGCACGATAGCGAGTCCAAGCCCGTGGCCCGATAGATCAGTGATAATCGGGCTTGTTGAGAGGCCGGACCGGAAGATCAGGAGGGCTGCTTCCTGGTCGCTCATGCGATTGATCTCGTCTTCAGTCAGGATTCCTGCTTTCTTTGCGGATGCCTTCACTTTAGCGATGTCGAGACCCTTCCCGTCATCAGCAATAGTGACTTCCACCCGGCTCCCGCTCTTCAGCTGCAGCATGATCCGAATCTGCCCTGTGGCCGGCTTATTCAGCCCTGCCCGGACTTCTGCCTCCTCGATTCCGTGGTCAATGGAATTCCTGATAAGATGAATGAGCGGGTCACGGAGGTCGTCAAGAATCCGGCGGTCGATAGCAATCCCGCCTCCCTCGATCACCAGCCTGACATCCTTCTTCTCTGCCTGTGCAATGTTCCGGACAACCGGCGGAAACGTGTTCAGAAGTGAAGACGCCGGCATCATGAGGACATCCCGCATGTCTTCGAGAAGACCGCCAACGAGCGTGTTAAGCTCCCGGTAATCCTGCTCCATGGCCCGGCTCGACCGGTTCACCGTGCTTTCGAGTGACTTGATGAAATGGTAATTCCATTGCAGGAACGCGTGCTGACGCTCGATGAGTGGTTGTATGCGATGTATGGACGCTTCCCGACCGGTCTTCTCTGCGAACTGGTGGATCTTACGATTATTCGGGGAGGTCTTGTCCCATTCGTACTCCCAGGTCCCGATCATCGCCTGGATATTCTGGAGCTCCATGACCTTGTCGGCAATCGAGAGCTTCAGGGATATGAACTCTTCAATCTGGTGGAGTATCCGGTCCAGCTTATCAACGGAGATCCGGAGGGTCTTCTCCGCAACGACGGTCTCTTCAAAAGGCAGGATCTCCTGCTTTTCGTTACCGGTTGGAGGGAGAGGTATATTGACCTCTTCCATAAGTGCTGTGCCTGCATTCTCGGGGGCTACCGGTGCAGCCTGTTCACTTAACGTAGTGAGCCGTTCGAAACCGTTAATAATCCTTTTAATCCTGGCCTTTTCACCGGGTGGTTTCGCAGGGTCAGCTGAACCAACCAGATTTTTCACCGCATCGAGCGCTCCGGAAAGGAGGTCAAAGACCTCTTTTGAGGGAGAGAGCTGGTTGCGCTTCAAGGCGGAGAAGACACGCTCCATTGCCTGGCAGATTTCTTCAATGGTACTTAAACCGACCCCTCTTGATGCACCTTTCAGGCTGTGTGCTTCCCGGAATGCTATCTCCATCAGCTCCTTCGACCGGGCTGGATTTGTGCAGGCCTCGAGTTCGGTTAAGCTTGTGGAGATAGTTGCGATGTGTTCCTGTGCCTCTACGCGGTACAGGGCGACGAGCCTTTTCTGGAACTCTGCATCGTTTGCATCCATGATAGCACAGAGATATTATGTTTAGGTTTTATAGTGGTCTACCATCTGCTTGAGCTTCAACCCAAGGTCCTGGAGGTTCCGGGCAACCCGTTCGGCTTCTTTTGTGGCCTGGAGATTCTGGAGACTGGCGGTTTTAATATTTTCCATCGCAATAGCGACCTGTTCCATGCCGACGAGCTGCTCCTTGCTCGATACCTGGATCTGGGTGGCGGACTGGGCCGTCTCTGCGTTGATACCTTCGAGGGCCAGGATAGAATGACCGGTCTCGGTAGACTGCTTAACCCCCGTTTCCACGACGCGAGTCCCCTGTTCCACGGACATGACTGCCGTGCTCACCGCTTTCTGGGTATCTTTGAGGATTTTCTGGACCTGCGCAGTAGCCCTTTTCGACTCCTCGGCAAGGACCCGGATCTCCTGGGCGACAACGGCAAACCCGGCTCCCTGGTCTCCGGCTTTTGCAGCCTCGATGGCCGCATTGACGGAGAGGATATTCACCTGATCTGCCACGTTGTTGACGACGCCGATGATCTCACTGATCGCCTGGCTCTGTTCGTTCAACTGGCCGATTGATTCACCGATGGAGTCCATCTGTTGCTGGATCCGGTTCATTCCGTTCATGGTCTCTTCGACAGATTCCCGCCCGGTCTCCACCATTGTTGAGGCACTTACGGCACTTTCTGCCATCGATTTGGCCTTTTTGCTCGTTATATCCGCGGTCTGCTTGATCTCCTCGACCGTGGTGGTGGTCTCGGCAATGGAGGTAGCGGTCTCCTGGGCACCTGATGCAGTCTGGGCCATGGTGGTCATCAGCTCACTGACCGACGAGGCAAGGACGGAAATCCCCTCCTGGATCTCCCTGTTGAGGGTACGCATATTTTCGAGCATGAGGCGGGTTGAGCTGTTCAGCCTGCCGACTTCGTCGAGCCGTTCTTCACCGGAAATCTCGGTCCTCAGGTCCCCAGCGGCCACTTTCTCCGTCACCCTGACCAGTTGCTCGATAGGCCGGGCGACACTGTTGGTCAGGACGATAATAAGGATGATGGAAATAATCAGGGCAATGATGCAGGAGAGCGCAAGCATGGCAATCGCATTGGCAAATGTGACGTCCCCCTGTTTGTTAATGCTTTCAGCCTGGTTTGCGCTCTCAGTAACCATCGATGAGATTGACTGGTCAACAAGGTTACGGGTCTTTACGAGTGTTCCCCCTTCCCTGATACTCGCGATGGCTTCTGCCGTACGGTTGTCCCTGGCGTCTGCCATCGTCTGGGTCATTCCCTGCTGGTATACGGCCCAGTTCTTGTCGAAATTATCAAGATTAGTTCGTTGTTTTGGGTTGAGATTTGACGACCGGACGAACTGCATCTCCGCGTTGACCGTGGCAATGTCGTTGATGGTGTCGCTTCCCATTAGCGCCCGATCTTCAGGTATGAGGATATACTTGAACACATCACCCCTGAGCTTGAAAAGGGCCGAATCAGCAGCCCCGAGATGCTCGATGACGAGCGTGTTGTCCTGGTAGAGGACGGTCATGCCATCGTTGATGTTCTTCATATTCATGTAGCTGACTACACAGACCCCGCCGATCATCAGCATGACAATCATAAATGCAATGATCAGTTTCGTCCTGATATTCCGGTCATCCAGAAACTTCATTCATATCTCTCCTTTGGGTTTTTTGGAATTGTTACTCGCCGGGCTCTTCCTTGATACCCTTTCCAGCCGGGGCCGGTTTTTCATCGACAGGTACATCTTACACCACCACCGTTTCTTTTACTACAATCTTCTTATCAGAGAGGATCTTCCTGCTGTCAAGGATGATTGTCCCTTCAGCGGTGATCCCCCTGACATATTCTGCGCCGATACCTGAGAGCGTTGCCGGAGCCGCATGGATCCCGTCCGGCGTCACCTGGCGGAACCCGACCACGGTATCCACCAGGATCCCAAACTCCATGGTCTCGTTTTTCAATATGATGACTTTGTTAAGGTTCGTAATTCCCTGCTCCGGGAGTCCGAAGAATTTTTTTAAGTCAATGATCGAGATGATCCGGCCCCGCACGTTGATGATGCCAAAAACAAATGCCGGCGTGCAGGGTATATGGGTATACTGCTGCAGGGGATGGATCTCCTGGATCTCTGCCACTTCCAGGCCATAATATTCAGCTGCCAGCCCGAACTCAAGGATTTCAACGAATGTGCCGATCTTCTGCTTTAGTTTTCGTTCCTTCGCAAGCAGTTTTGCCCGCTCTTTCAGTATCAGTTTCCGTTTGTCGGGTCCGGAGATCGGACCCGTGATTTCATTCTCGCCGGGTGTCATGCTCTCGTACCTACCCGTGTAATGGTTGTTCTCAGGATCTGGAGGAGTTTGGCCGCATTAAGTCCCTCTGAATAAGGGACCACCGCGTCATCAGGCAGTTTCGTTAAGATCTTCTCTGCGGTGTTAAAATGGCGGCCGGCTATTTTTGTATTCCCCTGCCGGAGAGAGATATTCCCGAGGTCATAGTGGGCAAGGATGCAGTCGGGGTCCAGGTAAAGGACCCGCTGGAGAGATTCTGCCGCTTCCGTCTCCCTGCCAAGTTCCTGCAGGATACTTGCCATCAGGTAATGGGTCTCCGGGTTTATCCGGTCGGTCGTAATCGCTTTTCTGCACCAGCTTTCCGCAAGGTCGAGCCGTCCCTGGTTTGCATAGGCCCGTGTGAGCAGCACCAATGTCCTCATGTCCCCTTCCCTGCCAGGTAATGCTTCGCAGGTACTGGCGACCTCCCCATACCTCCCGGCAGCATAGTGTTCAAAGGCAGCAGCTAAGGTTGGTACCGGTTCCAGCTGTTTTTTGTGAGATACCTGTTTTGTAGCCACCGTGGCCTTGATCGCAGGGGGAACGACGTGACCCCTGGTCCTTCCGGAGAGGGTCCGCGGAATTTCATGCCCTGTATTGACAGTCCTGGATGCAGGGCCTTGTTTCCGTACCACCCCCGGTTCCCGGGTCATCTTCCGGTACACCAGAGCCTCCGGGAGGTTAATCCCG
>JBAXMF010000227.1:0-4507 GCA_037134435.1 Methanomicrobiales archaeon
CAATGTAATTATCAGGGTTTAACAGTTCCCCAATTTCCTCCGGTGTTAACAGTCTGGATACTTCTGGGCGGTTAGCCAGTACAACGGCGAGTGCGCGTTTCCCTGCCAATGCCTCCATGCTGGTAACCCTGACGATCTCATGCGCTTCCTGGCGGTCCATGCCTTTCTTTGTCAGTTCAATCATGACTGATTCTGCCATGTTGACCCCCTGCAGGAAATTTAAATTCTCGCGGACCCGGTCTTCCCTGATGCAGAGCCCTTCGAGCACACGGACCATTACCAGGAGGACATGATCGGTTAATATCGTCGCCTCGGGGAATAGTATCCGTTCACAGGACGAGTTTGTCAGGTCGCGTTCGTCCCAGAGGGTATTATTGAGGAGCGCCGGTTCAACTGCCGCCCGGATCACTCGTGCCAGCCCGCACACCTGTTCACTTTTTATGGGATTTCTTTTGTGCGGCATCGTGCTTGATCCGACTTGCTGTTTTCCAAACGCTTCCTCGACTTCGCCGATTTCTGTCCGCTGGAGCGACCTGATCTCGACCCCGATTTTGTCAAGCGTGGTAGCAACATTCGCAATGAACATAAAATACTCTGCATACCGGTCGCGGGAAATTACCTGGTTGGAGACATCGACCGCCGAAAGGCCAAGAATTGACATCATCGTTTCTTGTACTTCCATCCCCTTGCTCCCAAGAGATGCCTGTGTCCCGACAGCGCCGGTCATCTGGCCAACCGCGACACGGGGCCTGATCTCATTCAGCCGTTCAATATGTCTTCCCGTTTCACTGGCCCAGATAGCAAATCTTAACCCATACGTGGTCGGTACCCCTATCTGACCATGTGTCCTCCCGGCACAAACAAGGTTTATTGTATCGTTGCTGCGTGTAAGAAGCACGGAGAGAAGTTTTTTTAATTTTTTCTCTATCAGCGCCAGCGATTGCTGTAACTGGAGCCCGGTGGCGGTATCAAGCATATCGTTTGAGGTTGCGCCATAATGGACCCACCTGGCGGAACTTCCGCACTCTTCCGCGATTGATTTTACGATCGCCATCATATCATGGCTGATCTCTTCCTCGATCTCTTTTGCCCGCGCAAGGCTTGCATTTTTTGCGCACCGTTCAATTTCATCTGCTGCCGGGGACGGGACCATGCCATGAATTGCTTCTGCCCGTGCAAGGGCAATTTCAGCCG
Organism: Methanomicrobiales archaeon; assembly: GCA_037134435.1. GTDB lineage: Archaea > Halobacteriota > Methanomicrobia > Methanomicrobiales > Methanospirillaceae > CAIKOD01. Next base: position 1,195 of record JBAXMF010000227.1, read on the forward strand.
CGATTATACAGTTGAACCGGTTCTCTTCGCCCCAGATGTGGCGCATTTCTTTCGTTCCATAACGGTATTCGATCGGGTGGACTGCCATCTGAAAAGTTCATCTCCTGCTATTCTAAAGCATTGTGAAACCTATTATATGTTAATGGATCACCTCGACGAATGGTTCCCCTACGACGACTACCGGCCAAATCAACGCCAGATGCTTGAAGTGGTAGCGGCAAGTGCAAAACAGGGCGGAATTGTCATGATTGATGCCCCGACCGGCAGTGGGAAGTCGAGCGCTGTCGCGGCATTACTGTCAGAACGGGGGAGCCGCAAGGTGATCATCGCCGTCAGGACTATCAGCCAGCTGACGACCTTTATTCGCGAATTATCCCTGATTAAGAAGAAAAAACCACTCCTGAAGTTTTCATTTCTTGTGGGTAAATCCAACCTGTGCCCCCTCGGTGGGGAAGGGGATGTCTATCGTCGGTGCGAAGGGGTAAAAGGTCTTACGACCTCGCTGATGCGCGAGCGCGCTGAACAGGGGTCCCTGGTTCCGGCCACTGACCCTGTCATAAAAAAGCAGATCGCGCAGATCGACCGCGACCACCCGATGATCTGCCCGTACTTCATTAACAGCAGGATTTACATGAGGGCAGACGGGGGTGCCTTAAAGATGGTCCCGTCCCCCAACCTGCGATTGAAGGCAGACCGGGTTCAGCTCCCGGGTGTCCAGCCCCAGCAGGTCACCGAGTTATGTGGGGAAATATGCCCGTACGAGACGATGCTCTACGCAGCGCAGAAATCGGATGTCATTGTCCTTAACTATTACCACCTGTTTGACGATATGGTCAGGGAACAGCTCTACCAGTTGATAGGGGTTGAACCATCGGATGTACTCCTGCTCATCGATGAGGCGCATAACTGCGGCGAGGTACTGCAGGATGTTCAGTCCGTACGCATCGAAGAACAGTTCCTTGAACAGGCGTCCCACGAACTCCTGCACCTGAAAAAGACCGTCAAAGGTGTTGAGGCAGTCCACCACCTGATACCCCGGATCAAGGACTACATGCAGGGGCTGAAGAGTTCCCTTGAAAACGAAGACTGGTTTGACCCGGTTATATTCGAACGGATTATCCTTAAAGGTTCATTATACGGCTCTCTATCGGAAATTGTTGAAGAACTGATGACGATTAGTGAGCGTATTAGAGAGAGCAATATTCGGGCGGGTGAGTTTAAGGAAACCGCCATTGAACGCCTTAATGCGTTTATGTTCCGCCTGGAACAGTCCGCGTCAGATACGTCATATCTCACGGTCTACAAAAAAGAGGAAGATGAAATTTATCTCGAAGTCCGGAATATCGATCCCGGGACAAAAATGCGGGACCTTGCCGGTTCACATTACAGCTGCACGATGATCTCGGGAACACTTTCACCCGTCACCAGCTACAAAAAGTATTATTTTGGGGATACGGATGTAACACTCTGTTCCCTCCCTAATTCTTTCCCGAAGAAGAACCGGAGGATTATTTGTGCACGTGATATCACCACGTCTTTTTCCCAGCGGCAGGACAAAGGAAATACCCAGAATATCGTGGATTATATCAAGGTATTTACAACGCTTCCCGGGAACCTTGCCGTATATTTCCCGTCCTACCAGATCCTGGACCAATATGCGGCCCGGGTAGTGTCCGGGATATCGAAAAAGAAAGTTTTTATCGAACCAAAAGATGCCAAAGATGCTAATATTGCATTGAATGAGTTCATGGCGCTCCCGTCCATGAAAAAATCAGGGGTGATTTTTGCAGTCTGCGGTGGGAAATGGAGCGAAGGCCTGGATTATCGGGGTGATATGCTCTCGGGAGCTCTGGTGATTGGATTACCCCTTGCACCGTTTAACCGTCCGAGGAGAATGATTATTGATTACTTCCGCCATAAATTCGGGGAAGAAGGTGAATTTATCTGCTACACGCTCCCGGCCATCAACCGTGCGCAGCAGGCACTCGGGCGGGTCATCCGGACACCGGAAGACCGCGGTGTACTGGTCTTTGGTGAGAAACGGTTCCTTGAGGCAAAAGTAATCCGTGGACTCCCGGCGTGGATCAGGGAGGAATTACGGGAATGTGATCTTCCTGAATTCCGGGATATGATGTCTCAATGGAAGTGATGAACGGTTCGTGCCGGTTCGGGCTCTGGTTTGTGCATGTCTGGTGGTCGGGAACGATGATTCACCACGTGTTGTTTTCGAAATCCCCGCTGCCGGGAGCGGTGCCCCCGTCCTTTACCCGGTATTGTGCAGGGAAAGAAGAAAGTTTCCTGTCATACGAGAGCGTTGCCACCAGTTATCCGACCATTTACGGGCAAATTTACCAAGCCGTCAGGAACGTACCATACGGAGAAACCGAGACCTATGGTGAGATTGCCGGGAAGGTTTCCACGTCTGCGAGGGTCGTTGGCCAGGCGATGCGGAGGAACCCTACGCCGCTGGTAGTTCCATGCCACCGGATCGTTGGGAAACATCATATTGGCGGGTTCACTCCATCTCCTGAAATAAAGGAAGCACTGATTGTGATGGAAAAAAAGACCCGAAAAAGAAAACAAGCGGAATAATTTTTGGGTGATGTTTTTTTTCCTTGTTACATACCGGAAGAAAATCCTATTAATCCTGTTTACGAACCATGTACATGGGGTTACAGGTGAATTTGGCTGACCTTTTTCCGTGTGTTTCAATGAACCTGGGCATCATAAAACGGGAGAAATGTAACCGATGACCCGGGATATCAAAAGGTACTGCAACAATTCCATATTGTGGAGTTTTTTTATTTGAGAACCGCAATCATACTCGTCGGGGGCGAAGCGAAACGGGCTGAAGGACGGGAGAAATACTTTTTCCTCCATGAAGGGAAGACGTTCCTGGCACGGTTGCTCGACACCCTTGTCCCAATCATTGACGAGGTAATTCTTGTCGCACGGGACCCTGAGCAATGTATGCGGTTTAAGGATTATCCGAATATTCTTTGCGTAACAGATAAACGGGCAGGTATTGGACCCATCGGAGGTATCCATGCGGGCGTCCTTGCAGCATCAGGGGAGGACCTGTTCATAGCCGGCTGCGATATGCCGTTTGTCAGCGGGGAAATAGTGGACCACCTGTTTTCCGTTATCAATACGTATGATGCGGTAATTCCTGCGTGGGATGCTGAAAAATTTGAACCCCTGCATGCCGTATATAAAAGGCGGGCACTGTTGGCATATCTTGAATCGCATGAGTCGTTGTCCCTCCGTGCGATGATCCGGAACCTTCATGCCTGTTATATCAATGTGGAGGAGT
>JBAXMF010000228.1:0-4502 GCA_037134435.1 Methanomicrobiales archaeon
AGCGAGGCACGTTACCGGGGACTTGCGGAGAACCTGCCACTGATCATCTTTGAGATGGACACATCCGGCAGCCTTCTGTATGTGAATAAGACAGGTGTTGAAATATTCGGGGTTACCGATGATCGGATTGCCGAAGGGACGAATATTCGGTATTATTTATCCGCAGATAATATCGAGATGATGCAGCGCGGACTGGCAGCAGTGATGGCAGGTAGCAAGTCTCTTGGAGAGGTCTATACCTTAACACGGACCGATGGCGACCTGATGCGGGCCATTGTATATACTTCACTCATTTACCGGGAAGGAAAGATAGCCGGGTTCAGGGGGATTGTTCTTGATATTTCTGAGCGGCTGAAACTGGAAGAGGCGCTAAAGGAAAGCGAGGAAAAATACCGTGCCCTTGCCGAGAATTCGGCAGATATTATCTTCTCGGTTGATATGACGGGGACGTTCACTTATATTTCCCCGCAGGTAACCCGGTATGGGTATACACCCAATGAAATTTTAGGGAACGGGATGCAGCAATTCATCCACCCGGATGACCGGGGAAAGATCCTGGATAATTACCGGCAGGAGATGCAGGAGGATTCATCCATCTCTTCCACATTCAGGGTCGTTGATAAGACGGGGGCTCTCCACTGGGTTGAAGAGAACAGCAACATCAAGCGGGATACGCATGGCAACCCGGCAGGTATGGTGGGTATCATCCGGGATGTGACAGACCGGGTGAAGGCAGAAGAAGCGCTCCGGGAGAGCCGGGAACGGCTGGAAAATATCCTCCGGGCTTCTCCGGTCATCGTATTTGAAACGGACCCGGTAGGAAACCTCTTGTTTGCCAGTGACCTGTGGGAACAACTCATCGGCTACCCGTTTGAAACATTGAAAGGAAGGCACTGGTCAGAGGTGCTCCACCCGGAAGACAAAGATCGTATTGCACAGGAGATGAGGACCCAGAGCAGGGAACATGGAATCACCGGCACCGAAGCGAGGATCATCAGGCCTGACGGGTCTGTTTCATGGGTATTCGGGCAATCGGTGACGGTTTACAACCAGGACGACCATATCATTGGGCATGTGGGTACAATCACCGATATCACCGGGCGTAAAAAAATAGAAGAGGCTCTCCTGGAAAGCGAGGAAGAGTACCGGGCGCTTACGGAGAATACCAGCGATGTTCTCTTCTCTATAAATATGGCAGGTATTTTCACGTATATTTCACCGCAGGTCAATAAATATGGTTACCTGGTAGACGAGATAATCGGAAAAACACTTCGTGATATCATTCACCCGGAAGATCTCGACCGGGTTGAAAACGATTTGGCCCGTGACCTCGAAAAAGGTGCCCAGTTCCATTCCACGTTCAGAGTCCTCGACAAATGGGGGAATGTCCACTGGTTTGATGAAGAAGGTACCTTACGTCTCGACCAGTATGGAAAACCCCTCGGGATCTACGGGGTGCTACGCGATGATTCAGAGCGGAAGCGGTCCGAAGAGCAGTTAACTGAATCGAAAAACCTGTACATGGCGATTTTTGATAACACGGGGAGTGCCACGATCATTATTGCAAGCGATACGTCTATCATTCTTGCAAACCCCGGGTGGGCAAGTCTTACCGGGATTCCAAAGGAAGATAGTATCGGACGGAGCTGGACAGAATTTATTCATCCAGAAGACCTGGAAAAGATGAAAAAATATCATGAAGACCGGAGAGTGGACCCCTCAGATGTACCGCGGGAATATCTCTTCCGGCTGATCGATGTAGCAGGGAATACTCATTCCTGTATTGTCAGCGTCGTGATGATCCCCGGGACAACCGACAGTATCGCCGCTATTGTTGATATTTCAGAACGGAAGCGGGCTGAAGATGCGATAGAACTTGCTAACAGGAAATTAAACCTGATGAATAATATCACGCGGCATGATATCCTTAATACGATTACCGGGTTGTTAGGCTGTGTTGATATGGCAAATGCAACGTCATCTCCTGAAGAAAAAATGCAGCTGCTCAATGATATCAGGGATTTAACACGAATTATTCAACGACAGATTGCATTTACCCGGGAGTACCAGGAAGTTGGCGTCCACCTCCCGCTGTGGCAGAACGTTCACGGGGTAATTGATTCGGTCTTGCAAAATTTTGAAAAAACCGGCATTCACTTTGAGGTTAACACGGGGGACATGGAAGTCTATGCAGACCCCCTGCTGGAGAAGGTGTTCTACAACCTGGTTGATAATGCAATGCGATACGGGGAGACGATCACGATGATAAGAATATCTACCCAGGTCTCCGGGAACTGTGCCCTGCTGATTTTCGAGGATGATGGTACAGGTATCGCCGCCGACCAGAAAACCCGGGTCTTCGAGCGCGGCGTCGGAAAGAATACCGGCATGGGCCTGTTCCTCACCCGGGAAATACTCGCAATTACGGGCATCACGATTCAGGAGAACGGTGTTCACGGAAGCGGGGCACGGTTCGAGATACTAGTCCCGTGGGGTGCATTCAGATCTGTCAGCGACACAGGGCCACATGGTTAAAGATATTAGATCGCCTGACAACAACACTATCATTTCATCTGGTGATAACGATGGTTGAAAAAAAGGTACTCCCGATAGAAGATGACGATATCATCGTCCCGGACATTGAAAAATCGATACTCCTTGTAGAAGATGACGATATTATCGCCCGGGTAGCGGACTGGCGGTTAAAAAACCTTGGATATTCGGTCTGCGGGCGAGCGACGACTGCTGCAGAGGCGATGGAGCTGGTGGTGAAGAAAAAACCCGATCTTGTACTGATGGACATCAATATTAAAGGCGATATCGACGGGATCGAGACGGCAAAGATGATCAAGCAGGGTTTTAGCATTCCCGTGATATTCGTGACGTCGCATTCAGATGGCATCACGCTTGAACGGGCAAAAGCTGCGAATCCAGATGGATTTATTGTCAAACCGTTCGATGACAATGATCTCCGGGTGGCAATTGAATTGGCCCTGAAAAAATAAAGGACCAGGAAAAAGATCACTGGCATTTTTGGGTATTTTTATCCCGCTCCTGAAAGCCAGGGGTTGATCAATTACCAATGTGGTGGAACCAAGGGACAAGTGGTTCGGCTTTTTTGTATACCTTCTACAGCCACCAATGTACCCAGTACACCCTATATATCTTTTTTAGTCCGTAGGTTCACGTGGGGGGTTCCTGAAAAAAATTCCCAAAATTATGAACGGCACGAAATACATGAAATCCAGGTACTCGAAGTTGACCAATACCAGTATAATCCCGGCCAGTGCCACGATCGGGGGAACTAATAATTTATGGGAAAGGAATGACGCATCTGCGTTGGTGAGCCCGGGCTCAAGCAGGGCAGGTTTTGATCTCGCATAATACCATAAATACACGAGAATTATCCCCAGGACAAAAAAATTGATCTGGAAAAAGAAGTCGGCAAAGGTGTATTGCTCACTTAAATTGCTGAATGCGGATGAAAAAGGGATTAAAACGATGGCCATCAAGGCAAGCATGTACACATGAAGAAAGTGGTAATCGTAGGTTGTCATCCGGCGGAACATCTGGAAGAACAGCAACCAGAACATGGCGAGAAGGATGAACACCCCCACAAAATCGATAATTGACAGGATGGTCTGGTTAAAAAACTGGTCGACGGTAATTAATGTGGCTTTTGCATACTGGTCTGGTGTTACGATATCCCGTGCGAGCAGTGTCATCGTGAATGCAAAAATCCCACTCGTAATGCGTTCGAGATTTACCTTGCTGATGGGTTCAGAAATTGCCATGGTGCACCAAAGTACCTGGTACATGACTGGGACAGGTTCAGGTATTATTCCTTTGTTTTTGGAATTGTATTACTCCGTTGACGAGCGGAGTTGTGGAACAGGAAAGGTCTGGGAAGTCGATTGTCCAAAAAAAATGTTGTAATGGTTATACAATCTTTGAAAGCCAGTCATTTGACTCTTTTATTTTTGCATCCATCAGGGCGATATCAGGTGAAGACTTCTGGACCTCTTCGACTGCAGCGTTCATCGAGGTGAGCGCATTTTCCAGGTACCCAAGATCGGTAAGGGCCTTCTGGCTCTCCTGCTGCTGCTGTGGTGTTGTCGCATACCGGGTAAGATCTTGTGCAAGGCCCTTTGCGGTCTGAACATGTGACTTTGCATTATTCAGGTCACTTGATACGGCAGGCAAAGTAGCAGACAATTGATCAGGAGTGGTCATCGCCGCTAACTTGGAACCGGCGGCACTCATGTATTGGACGACCTGGTTGACCTCAGTCATGATCATGCCGGATGTGGCCAGGTATTTAGCTGCATCACCCTGTGCAGATGGCTGTACCGTCGCCTGTGCTGGTGCCAGTGTTGTTACCTGCGTCGTTGCCGAAGATGGTGTTGCCACCGGGGAGGTGGCGGTTTGAGTACATCCCATTACCATGACCGCAAGTACGAGAAAAACGGCCAGATACACTAATTTTCGCATAAATAGTAAAA
>JBAXMF010000229.1:0-4477 GCA_037134435.1 Methanomicrobiales archaeon
CTTGAGGAGTATTTCCAGACGATGGCAACATCAGCAAAACAGATCTCATCCATGATCCAAACCACCAATGAATACGAAGCGATCGGGATCAATACCCCGGTCTGGCATGACACTCGGAAAATTGTTCAGACAGCAGCACAGGAAGTCCCGCTTGGAAATGTTATGGTGAAAAACGATCTCCCTGCCGGAACAGAAATATTTGCAAACCCGCTAATTGGCAAGATCTTCTATAACCAGGTGGAGAACGCGGTACAGTATGGTGGGAAGATCACGACCATCTGGTTCTCTGTTGAGGAACGCAGTAGTGATCAGGTCATTGTATGCGAAGATGATGGGGATGGTGTCCCCGCCGGGGAGAAAGAGAAGATCTTTGACCGGGGATTCGGGAAGAACACCGGGCTCGGACTCTTTCTTTCCCGGGAAATCCTCGATATCACCGGCATCACGATCAAAGAGACCGGTGAGCCGGGCAAGGGGGCACGGTTCGAAATGACGGTGCCGAAAGGTATGTGTCGCGTCGCGGGGAAGAGTACATAATGGCCGATATACTCCGGGTCCTCTACGTCGATGACGAACCCGATCTTCTGGGAATCGGCAGAATTTTCCTGGAGCAATCAGGGGATTTCACCGTTACAACGATAGGTTCGGCACCCGCTGCATTAGACCTCCTCCAGCAGGAAAAATTCGACGCTATCATCTCCGATTACCAGATGCCGGGGATGGATGGCATCCAGTTCCTTGTTGAAGTGCGGGCCCGCTTTGGATTGATCCCATTCATCCTGTTCACCGGGCGGGGCAGGGAAGAGGTAGTCATCCAGGCGATCAATGAAGGCGCTGATTTTTATATCCAAAAAGGAGGCGAGCCGAAGGCGCAGTTCGCTGAACTTGCACACAAGATCAAGTCAGCAACTTCCCGGAAAAGGGCGGAGGAAGCGCTGACTCATTCTCACGAATTAATGCGCTACACCATTGAACACAATCGAAGTGCCATCGCGGTGCACGACCGGGACTTAAAGTATATCTATGTGAGCCAGCCCTATCTGCAGGAGTACAAATTAACAGAAAGCGAGGTCATCGGCCGACATCACTACGACGTGTTTCCGGACCTGCCCCAGAGATGGAAGGATGTGCACCAGAAGGCGTTAGCAGGCGAAATCTCGAGTGCGGAAGACGATCCCTTTGTGCGGGAAGACGGCACCGTGGTCTGGACCCGTTGGGAATGCCGTCCATGGTATGAAGCAGATGGTTCAATCGGTGGAATTATCATCTACACCGAGGTCATCACCGAACGAAAAAAGGCTGAGGTAGCGCTAAAGGATAGCGAAGAGAAGTTCAAGACGTTATTTGAGAGCGCTGGCGATGCGATATTCCTCATGGATCGTCACGTTTTTTTGGACAACAATAAACGAACTGAAGAAATTTTCGGATGTACCCGTGACCAGATTATCGGGCATTCCCCGACAGATTTTTCACCTGAACGCCAACCGGATGGACAACTTTCAACCAAAAAGGGAAAGGAAAAAATTGAAGCAGTTTTTTTGGGAGAGAACCAATCTTTTTACTGGGTCCACACCCGTTGGGATGGCACACCTTTCCATGCCGAAGTGAGCCTGAACCGTATTACCTTGCAGGGTACCTGCTACGTCCAGGCGATCGTCCGGGACATCAGCGAGCGTATACAGGCTGATGAGCAGGTGCTTCGCGTTAAGGAAGAATGGGAACGCACGTTCAACGCGGTACCTGACCTGATCTGCATTCTCGACACCGGGCACACGATCCTCCGGGTGAACCAGGCGATGTCCAATAAACTGGACGTAACGCCGGAGCAGGCGGTGGGCCTGACCTGTTATCAATGCGTTCATGGTACAAAAAGCCCTCCCGATTTCTGCCCGCACTCCCTGTTGTTAAATGACAAGCAGGAACACACCATAGAAATTTACGAGGAGCGGCTCGGCGGGCATTTCCTCGTTACCTGCACACCGTTACGGGACAAGGACGGGGGGTTACTCGGCAGTGTCCATGTTGCCCGGGACATCACTGAACGTAAAGTGGCAGAAGAGGCATTAAAAGAGAGCGAGGAGCAATCCAAGGATCTCCTCTCCCAGATCCCCGATATTATCCTCATACACCAGGATGGCAATATTGTCTATGCAAACAAAACAGCGACAGATAAAACAGGTTTCTCCAATGAAGAACTCATTGGATCGCAGGTACTCGATTATGTTGTGGAGAACGACAGGAAAACCATCTTAACTAATATGGCCAGACGGAGCGCCGGAGAACCTGTGGAGGATTATGAGATCGGGATGGTACATAAATCCGGTGCTCTACGCCATACCATTGTCCGAACCGCCCCCATTGTATTCAACAAAATCCCATCTGTTATGATCATTGTCATTGACATTTCTGAACGAAGGCAGATGGAGGTTGCGCTCCGGGAAAGCGAGGGGCGCTATCGTAAGCTCTCAGAGGATATGCCCGTTTTGATAGGCACTTTTTTACCGGATGGGACATTAACCTATGTCAATTCGGCACTTGCCATGATTTCCGGCATGCGTGCTGATGAAATGTCCGGGCTTAACTTTTTTAATATGCTACCAGAAGTGGACCTTAAAACAGTACAGAAACAATTGGGGAAACTCACTCCGGAATATCCGGTTGAAACGCATGAGCAGTCCTATATTGCTCCGGATGGAAATCCGCGCTGGTACCAGTGGACCAACCGGGCGTTTTTTGATCACGATGCACAGGTAGTACATTTTCAGGCCGTCGGCCTGGATATCACCGAGCGGAAAGGTGCTGAGGAAGCGGTGCGGAAGAGCGAGCAGCGGTTCCACTCAATGTTCGAGCGGCATGATTCGATCATGCTCCTGATCGACCCTGAAACAGGGAAAATTATTGACGCAAACTTTGCAGCAGAACGGTTTTACGGTAGATCACGAAAAGACCTCTGTAAGCAGTCCATGGATGAAATTAACACCCTTCCTGCGGATGAAATCGCCGCAAAGATGATAGCTGCAGTACGGGAGCGGATCAACTTCTTCACCTTCCCACACCGTCTTGCAAGCGGGGAGATCCGGACGGTGGAAGTGCATTCCTCTCCGATTGACATAGGAGGAAAGACAGTCCTCTTCTCAATTATTCACGATATTACCGAGCGAAAGCGGGCGGAAAGAGCTCTTTTGGAGGCAAACAAAAAACTTACCCTGCTTTTTGGACTCTCCCGGCAGGACATTAACCGCCAGCTCTCGGTACTCACCGAAAACCTCCGGATTTTGCAGAGGAAACAGGCTGATACCACACATGAAGAGTACCTCCGGAAGCTTTCAACTGCAACACGAAGGATCTCCGGCATGATCAGGTTCACCAGCGAATATGAAAAAATAGGTGTTCATGCCTCTGCCTGGCTGGAATGTCGCACACTCGTAGACACTGCAACAAAACAAGCCCCCCTTGGCAAGGTTGCGGTGAACAACGATATCCCCGCCGGCATTGAAATATTCGCCGACCCGCTGGTTGCCAGGGCCTTCATTATCTTAATGGACAACGCTGCCCGGTACGGCGGTAAGATCACGACAATCAGGTTCACCGTTACAGAATCCGGAAATGATCATATCATTGTATGCGAAGATGATGGCGCGGGTGTACCTGCTGAAGAGAAGATGAAGATTTTCAGCCAGGGATTTGGGAAGAATTCCGGTATGGGTTTGTTCCTCTCCCGGGAGATCCTCGGGATCACCGGCATCACGATTCACGAAACCGGCAATCCGGGCAAAGGAGCACGGTTCGAGATGACGGTGCCAAAGGGGGCGTGGCGGATAAACCCGGATACCAATAGTATCCCCGGGAGCGGTCCATGACTACCATCCTGTTCATCCTGCCGCTGATTTTTGCGACGCTCATCCTCATTTCGCTTGGCATCTACAGCCGCCGCTTTTCCCGCCAGCCAATCCAGCTGCCGTTTGAGTGCACGATGTACCTCGCATCGGTCTGGTCAGTTACGTACGCACTCGATATCGCAACTGACAGCCTTGCGATAAAAATCATCCTGATGCAGGTCCGGTTCCTTGCGGTGCCGTTCATCCCGGTGCTCATACTGCTGATGGCCATCCTGTTTACCGGGCATGGTACGTGGCTCTCGAAGCGGCGTATCGGGCTTCTTCTCGTTATTCCATCAGTCACCGCATTCCTTGCCCTTACGACCGCGTTCTCCCCGTTGTTCCGTTTCAATTATTATCTCGCCCAGACCACCTCGGGATTTTCGGTACTCGGCTTTTCGGCAGGTCTCTGGAACCTGGCAATCTACCTCCCGTTCAGTTATATCGTAGAGATAGTCGCTTTCCTGCTCATTCTCTGGGCGATATTTTTAGAACAGGAGATCTATACACGCCAGGCGGCTATCTTTATAATCGCAATATTTGCGCCGGCATTGATCGAGTTCCTCTATTTTATCGGTATCACGCCAGTCCCGGGCTAC
>JBAXMF010000230.1:0-4473 GCA_037134435.1 Methanomicrobiales archaeon
GTGGACGAGCCCGACATCGTGAAGAACGATGCCCGGTACATCTACACGATATCAGGTCAGACCCTCACCATCGTCGATGCCTACCCTGCAGAAAAAGCTTCCATTGTCTCAAAAACGGAAATTTCCGATACTCCAAAAGACCTCTTTGTCACCGCGGACCGTCTTGTCCTCTTTAGCACAGGGTGGGGGTCATCCGGTTACCCTGCAGAAAAAACTGCGCCAGCGGCAGCCGGGATAATGCCGCGGCGACCCGTATATAGCAATTTTCCGGTTACCCACGCGGTCATCTACGATGTAAGCGATCGGTCCAATCCGAAGGTGATGAAGGACTATACGATCGAGGGTGATTACACCGATGCCCGGATGATCGGCTCCCTTATTTACATGGTTACCCGTGAACAGGTGTACCCGTATAACAATGACCCGATTATTGTGCCCACGCTCCGTGAAGGGACGAAAACTGTTGTGCAACCTGATGTCTGGCACTTCGATTACCCCGATCAGCAGTACACCTTCACTACAATTACTGCCATCGATGCAGGGACCGGGACTGAGAAAAATGCACAGACCTACCTGTTAGGCAGCGGAAATATCATTTATGTCTCACCGGACGCGATGTACGTGAGTTACCCAAAATACCGTCCTAGTGTCTATCCAATGAGGGGTGGAATGGAAATGGCTAAGTCAATGCCTGAACCCGTGAACATGATTGCAGGTTCGGGAGCATTGGGTGCCGTTTCATCGCCACTGGTCCCGCAGGACTTCAACACCATGGATGAGGCCGGGAGGCAGGCGGTCATCGGCGGTCTTCGGAGTGGAGAGCAGGAAGCGATCCGGCGGCAGGAAGCTGAACAGACCTCGACGGTCATTCACAAGATCGCGATTAATGACGGAACTATCCGGTACGTCGCGAACGGGGAAGTCCCCGGGACGCTGAAGAACCAGTTTGCGATGGATGAGTATAACGGCAACCTCCGCGTAGCGACCACCTCGAGTGTCTACACCACGTCCGGGCAATATACCTATAACAACGTCTACGTCCTCAACGGCCAGATGGAGACGATCGGCGCACTTACGCATCTCGCCGAACAGGAGACCATATATTCTACCCGGTTTATCGGTGATCGGCTCTACATGGTGACGTTCAAGCGCATCGATCCGTTCTTCGTGATCGATCTCTCAACACCGTCAAAGCCAAAAGTTCTCGGAAAACTGAAGATTCCGGGTTATTCCGATTACCTGCACCCGTACGATGCAACGCATATCATCGGAATAGGCAAGGAAACTGCGACAAATGAATGGGGTGGTGTTTCAACGAGCGGGGTTAAAATGGCCCTCTTCGATGTTTCTGACGTTACGAACCCGAAAGAACTTGACAAGGTGCAGATCGGTGACGCAGGTTCTGATTCAGCGGCACTTACCGATCACCATGCATTCCTCTTCGATCGGAACAAAGACCTCCTTGTGATCCCGGTCCGGGCGGTATCTATGAACCAGGTCAAGCAAGGGGACTATTACAACAACCAGCCGCAGGCATGGTATGGGGCGTACGTGTTTGGCCTTACCCCTGAGAACGGGTTCACGCTCAAAGGGACCGTTCAGCATGGTTCCGGTGACAATGGGTACTATTACTATGGCAGCTCCGGGGCAGATGTGAAACGGTCGCTCTACATCGGGAACGTCCTCTACACAATGTCATCAAAACAGATCAAGGCGAGCTCCCTTGACAACATCAATACGACGATTTCAACGATCCCCCTCCCCGGTGTGGGGGAGGTGTATTACCCGATGGTCTAAAGGGCGAACGATTGCCCGAATCATCCAATTTTTACGATACCATAACCGGGGTCCCCACAGTATGGTTGGGAAGTTCAATTTTACTTAAAAAGGCGTTTTAAGGTAAAATACACTCATATCGGCGACATAAGGGCTGTCCGATTTGCACGATGGATACCTTTATTGCCTCACAGTGGATTGATGGAGCTAACCAGGTTGTGGGTCGCATGACATTGTGTAAACACTGTGGGTACAACGCCTCTGATGAGTCGATTTACTGTATTATGTGTGGGAAAAAACTGAGCGTCGCTGAAGAATTGCATGGCGGGGTTATCTGTAACCTTAAAAACATGTTACGTGGTCATACTGCTGACGAAGAGGTTATGGTATAAAACCTTTTTCCATTGCAACGACGATCATTTCCACGCCACTTCAAAATGGCTGGATTTCTATTTTTAGGAAAAAAACTGTCTGGTGCCCGGGGAATTCTGTTCCTCCCCTTTGCTCACGCCGGCGCTATTTCTGGCCCCCCCCCCGGCTTTCTCACCAGTACTATTATAACTAGCTGTTTACGATATTCTGATTGCGGATTTATGAATCAATGATTGGGCGTGGAAAGGATATTACTATGGCCGGGGTTGGGATAATTGGGAAACTATGATGAAGTGTACAGACGATCAATTGAGCACCCCGATGAATTCTGGGGGCAGGCAGCCGGCTCTGTGCATTGGTACCGCAAATGGGACCGTGTTCTTGATCACAGTAACCCGCCGTTTACCCGCTGGTTTAGTGGCGGCACCCTGAACAGCTGCTATAATGCACTTGACCGGCACGTGGAGAATGGCAGGGCCGACCAGGTCGCGTTGATTTACGACAGCCCGGTCACGAACACCGTGAAAAAATTTACCTACCGGGAGCTACGTGACAGCGCAGCACAATGTGCTGGCGGGCTCACCCGGCTGGGTGTCACGAAGGGTGACCGGGTTGTCATTTACATGCCGATGATCCCGGAGGCCGTGATCTCGATGCTGGCATGTGCACGCATCGGTGCAATCCACTCGGTCGTTTTTGGTGGATTTGCACCAAAAGAACTGGCGACCCGGATCGAGGATGCTCGACCTAAGGTGGTCATGTGCTCTTCGTGTGGGATCGAGGTAAACCGGATAATACCATACAAACCGCTCCTTGACCAGGCAATAGAACTCTGCACGCATAAACCCGGCGCGTGTGTCATCGTCCAGCGACCGGAGGCGACAGTCACGCTTATTCGTGGTCGGGACTATGACTGGTCAGCCTTCATGGTTGGTGCACCGGCAGACTGTGTACCGGTTGCTGCGACAGACCCGCTCTATATCCTCTATACATCAGGCACTACAGGGAAACCGAAAGGTGTCCTCCGGGATAACGGGGGCCACCTTGTTGCTCTCTCGTGGAGTATGAAAAATATTTATGGTGTAGCACCCGGTGAAGTATACTGGGCAGCTTCTGATATCGGGTGGGTGGTTGGGCATTCCTATATTGTGTACGGGCCGTTGTTCCATGGGTGCACGTCTGTCATCTACGAGGGCAAATCAGTAGGCACCCCTGACCCGGGTGCGTTCTGGCGGGTCATTTCAGAGCACGGGGTGTCGGTATTATTCTGTGCACCTACCGCCTTCCGCGCAATACGCAGGGAAGACCCCGATGCCCGCTATCTTCGGAACTATGACATTTCATCCCTCCGGATGTTGTTCCTCGCTGGTGAACGTTGTGATCCAGATACCCTTAACTGGGCAGAAAATCAGCTTGGCGTGCCTGTCATTGATCACTGGTGGCAGACTGAAACGGGCTGGTCTATCGGCGCAAACTGTGCCGGGATTGAATTACTCCCGGTACGTCCGGGGTCCTGCACGAAAGCCGTACCAGGTTATGATATCCAGATCTTTGATCCCGACGGGAAGCCGGTCACAAACGGACAAAATGGCAATATTGCGATAAAATCTCCTCTCCCCCCGGGTTGCCTGATGACGCTGTGGCAGAATGATTCAGACTTTGTGAGGACATACTTTGCAACCTATCCGGGTTATTATTACACATCTGACGCGGGATACATAGACGCTGAAGGGTATCTCTGGATTATGGGACGAACGGATGATATTATCAATATTGCCGGTCATCGTCTCTCAACCGGGGCAATGGAGGAGGTGCTGTCCCATCATCCCGATGTGGCTGAGTGCGCCGTAACCGGGGTCCATGACCCGGTTAAAGGTGAAGTTCCAGTGGGGTTTATTGTCCTTAAATCCGGGCGGACTCGTGTTCCGGCTGAGATCGAAAGGGAACTGGTCCTGATGATGAGGGAGAGGATTGGACCGATTGCATCGTTTAAGGAAGTATCTGTGGTAAAACGACTTCCTAAAACCCGGTCTGGGAAGATACTCAGGGGTACTATCAAAAAGATTGCAGACGGTGTAACCTTTTCAGTCCCTCCGACAATTGATGATCCGGTGACCCTCGATGAGATAAGCGAAGTCCTTACAGGACGAGGGTACCCTAAGGGATGAATGCCCGACATCTGGGTCCACCCCTCAAAATCCCGGTGAGAAGTCCTAATTGTGGAAAAAGCTGTACCATTTTTTTTGAGGTCCCAATATATTCCAGGACCTAAAATATCTTCGTATAACCCTTAACTGAACCGGGAAAACGGGTGGGTATTGAAAT
>JBAXMF010000231.1:0-4466 GCA_037134435.1 Methanomicrobiales archaeon
AAAATATCTTCGTATAACCCTTAACTGAACCGGGAAAACGGGTGGGTATTGAAATGAAATACCCAACTCATTCATCGGGGAAGATTCCTGCACCTGCGATAAGATCCTCTCCTGCCAGTTCGGTATACCCGAGTTTCAACCGGGGTGTGTAATTTGCTGCAGGGTCTGCAAAGAAATAGTACGTGAAACCCCCGCCTCCCATGGCGTGTTCAATGAACCCCTGCACCGGGTACGATCCATACCGTTCACGGTCAGACAGCAGGTTTGACCCGATGAGGCCAGGCAGGTACGGGTTGGCGAGGAGGGTCCCGTTACGGTCAAACATGAAGATAAACTGGTCCCTGTCTGAGAATGACCCATTTGGATTATTGAATGTGTAAAGGCTGGCATCCCTGCCGGTTTTGTTAACCCTGGCTACTGCTTCCCGGACCCGGGCGACGAGTTGTGTCCGCCGTTTCTCTGAAAACCTGACTGGTATGTCCGGGAGGTACACTCCAGCCCCTGCTACCCAGCCGGGGCCTGCAGGTTCGACATATGAGACTTTGAAACTGGGTTTTCCAGCATCTGCTGGATTATTGTAGACATAATAGAAGAAGCCTCCACCATTCCCGGCCACCCTGATCTTCTCTTCCCCGATCGAAACGCCGTTGATATCCGTGAGATTTCGTTCGTTTACCCCGATCTGCCCCTGGTAAAAGGGCATGGCCAACGTTATTCCGTTCATATCAAAGGCAAAGATGTAAGTCCCGTCAGTGGCAAAAGGTCCTGTTACATTATTGAAAGCCATTAATGCCTTCTCTTCTCCTGCGTCATTTGCATATCCGACTGCACGTACAACTTTTACATGCAGGTATTCCCTGACTATTTCCGGCGCATCCACCGGGATAGAAAGATCGGGGCCGTAAGTGCCTGATGCCAGCCACCAGGTGTCATCAACCCGTTTCACGTAGGCCAGCTTTGGTTCCGTCTTGCCGGTGACGGGGTTTGCGAACTGGTACGAGACAAACCCGCTTCCATTCCGGGCGACATCCCTCATCGCCCCGATCATCTTTACTCCCTCGTCATCGGCGAGGGACAATTTATTCTGCCCTTTGTATTCGGGATGATAGGGATGTGCGAGGTTGATCCCCTCGAAGTCGTATGCCCAGATGTATTGCTCTCCCCGTGTGAACGAACTGTTTCTATCGGAAAACTCGTTCAATGCTGTTTCTTTCCCTACCCTCTGGGAATAGGCTGCGGCTTCCTCTACAAAGGCGATAAGGCCCTGTACTGTTGACGCTGACGGGTGCAGTGAATGTCCGGAGCCTGCAAGAAGGCCTGTCGCATTAACCGGCAACACCTGTGTAATCGTTGGTAACATGGGAATTGTTGTAAGCGGGGTAGGGTGCGCCAGTTCCCTATCTCCGCCAGGAGTTGGTGAGGTGATACACCCTGCGGTTAAAAGCAGTGCAACGAAAATGGTGGTGATTGTGAAATGACCTGTGCCCATGGATGATGGTAGGTGGACCGACTATTTGGGGTTGATGGTCAACTCCGGAGGCCAATAGTACCAGAATTTCCGAAAGATTTCGAAGCTTCAGGCCTTCCTGCTCTCTCTTTTGAAACGGTAGGCACCACTGGGCACAAGAATCTCGAACCTGGCGCCGTTTCCTGGTGTTCCGGTCTCACTGATGGAAAGGTCCGTGATAGCGAGGATCTCTCTGCCCAGGAACAGGCCAAAGCCGGTATGTTTATAATATTCCCTCCGGAAAATCCTCTCTTTTTCGTTACCGGGGATTCCCATACCGTTATCCTCAAGGACCAGGATTAGTCCGTCCGGGGTCTCAACAGATCGGATGGCAATTTCTGTTACATGTTCCCCGTGCCGGATCGAATTCTCAACAAGATTGTAAAATACTTTTTCCAGCAGGGGGTCGGCATAGATCTCAACCGGTGGGAGATCAACGGTAATTCTGACCTTGGCTAAGTCAATCGTTGCAATGGCGAGTGAAACCGTTTCCCCGATGTCGTACCACCCGGGCGAATGGACCCCGATATTCTGGTAATCGCGGGTGAAAAGGATCTGTTTCCTGATCGCCTCTGCGGCCTGTTCTTCCTTTGAAATATACGTGATCAGCTTCTGGTCCGTTGTATCCTGTCGTGAGAGCTCAAGAAAGCCGATGAGCACGGTCAGTTGATTCAGGATGTCATGCCTCGTTACGTTGTTGAGCAGGTTGAGCTTTTTATTCGCCCGAGAGAGGGCTTCCTGGGCCTGTGTATGACCGGTAATGTCGACAACGGTGCAGATGATTACCGGGGTTTCACAGTCAACTGCGGAAACCAGCGCCCATCGCAGGGAACCATCAGCCGCCGACAGGCTTACTTCAATATCACTGATCCGGTGCTGGTTATAGACCTGGGTTAAAAAATTCTCCCGTACCATTGTATCCGGGATTATGTCGTGCAGTGTTTTTCTCTTCAGGTCGCTGCAGTGGTATCCGAGAATCGTACAAAATTTCTGGTTTGCATTGTTTATTTTCAGGCTGACTTTATCGTAACTGAATGCCCCGGCCTGCGAATTATAATATAACCCACAATTTTTCTCCCCTTCCCTGCGGTACGCTTTTGAATAGGCCGAGATGAGGACCCCGAGTGAGACAAAGATATAGAACCAGATGGTGGCAGTAGTATAGACCTGGGCGTCATGTACCCCGAATAGAAAGACCAGGACCAGATATACCCAGCCCAGGAGGACAGTACCATAAATGCCCAGTTTCGGGTGCGAAAAAGCAAGGAGCACGAGCGGGATGATGTAAAAGAAGGGGAATACATCATAAATACCCAGAGAAAGGCTCCACCACGTGATAAGGATGGCCGTAATTGTGCTGATCAGGATGCAGGCATCAAACAGGAATAACTTTTTTTGGGAAATCGGTTGCATGGGTGGGACTCACCTGTGGGTGGACTCCCGGTATCAGTGATATTTGCCGGTACTGAACAGGTGTGACGATACACAATAAAACTATTGAGTGTTGCCGGGTACCCCGCTCTTTTAGAATGCTGTCTACCCCTTTTCCCTACAATGGAAAATGGGCCCTATTTTAGCTAGGGATTCCTGGTGAAATAACTGGTAACGAATTACCAGCCTGGCGCAGTCAGGTTGTTCACGACTGCTGCTCCAAACTCTTTTGCGGTCAATGGGCCGTTTGCTGTTATTACCCGGCCATCGGTGACGACAGGGTCCTTCATTATGATTGTACCACCTTTTTTCATCTCGAAATCGGAAGCGTGGTTCTCAAAATATGTGGCCTTTTTCCCTTTCAGGACCCCTGCACGGGCGAGAACAACCGGGGCAAGACAGATTGCAGCGATAACTTTTCCTGATTTATGGAAAAATTTTGCCAGGTGAACAAGCATCTCATCATTCCAAAGGTGGACCTGTGAACCTGGTCCGCCAACAATAACGAGGCCATCATATTGTTCAGGTTCGACCTCCTCGAATGAGAGGGTGGCGGTAGTCCTGGCCCCGAACATCCCCACACAGGTACCCCTGCGGGTGGATGCGATATCAAATGCAATCCCTGCTTTTTGCAGTGCATCGATCGGTTCAGCGAATTCCTCGTCCCGGAATTTTTCTGGTGCAATGGCGATAAGTACCTTCATACATTTGAGATTGCCTTGCCATTATTTGGATATTCCTATGGTACCTGGTTAGAATGATCCGAATTTCGGGTGCTGATAACAGAGGTGTGTTATGGATGGTGGAACCGGGAGTGGTTCAGTACCCGGGCGGACTGTAAAAAGTGCATAAAAAAGCCCCGCCGTATGCCTGGTATCTGGAAAAAAATCGTAACTGGGTCCGATTCTGCCGGTCAAATTCTGTGATAGAAGTAAATTGAAATGGCATTACCATGGACTACCCTCGTAAAAAAAATGAATTCAGTGCTGTCCCTTTGCCAGTTCCGGTCCAGCTACCCGCCAATAACCGTTATCTGCCTGACACGCCCTGAAGTTGTGATTCCGCAATCGTTCGTACCGTCTCTTTCTGCTCCGGTGAAAGGTTGAGTTTATCCACAATCCCAAGAAGAAGTGTCCCAAAGAACTGTTTTCCCTCTGGTGTCTGGATATAGCTGGTAATCATATTCTGTCCCTCCGGCGAAGAGAGGAATTTTTTCGCCATTTCCTGTCCTTCGGGTGTCTTGAGCATCCCCGACATCCCACCTCCGATACTATCCAATAATCCCATTTTTTTCACCTGTTTATGTTCTACTAGTATTGGTACATCATCCTTTAACAGGTATTCGGAGGCCCGAAAATTTTCTCCAAATGATTTTTTGCCTGGTCCGCGGGAAAATTAAGTCCGGGTGTGGATTTAAGAGGATTTTTTTGTAGTTTTTATCCGGATGTAGGAGTTTTTAAATTGAAAAATGTACTATATACCTAACAGTATGCGGTGGAACATTTTGAATCAGGCCCCATTTAACAAA
>JBAXMF010000232.1:0-4452 GCA_037134435.1 Methanomicrobiales archaeon
CGCCCCCTTCGGCACCGTCATTTCAAACCGTGCTCCCTTGCCCAGCTCCCCGTTCTCGCGGATGGTAATGCCGGTTATGTCAAGAATTTCCCGGGAAAGGGCTAACCCAAGCCCGGTGTTCTTCCCAAAGCCCCGGTCAAAGATCTTCTCTTTCTCGATAGCCGGTACACCAACGCCATCGTCTTCGCAGACGATCAGGTGGTCGTCACCGGATTCCAGGGCAGAGAACCGGATAGTCGTGATCTTCCCGCCATACCGCACCGCGTTATCCATCAGGTTGAAACAGACCCTTGCAATCAGCGGGTCCGCAAACACTTCTGTTCCGCCGGGGAGATCGTTGTTCACGTTGACCGTTCCGAGCGTTACCTGCACCGCCACCGTGTCAACGAGTGTGCGGCAGTCCTGCCAGGCAGGAGCATGGACCCCGATCCCCTCGTATTCCTTGGTGAACCGGATCATGGCCGAGATCCGACTGGCGGCGTTAGAAATTTTCTGGAAATACTCGTTCTGCGAGGGATCGAGCTTGCTGTCTTCGAGGAGTTCGAGGTAGCCGATCTGCATCGTGAGCTGGTTGTTGATGTCATGGCGGGTGATACTGGAGAGGAGGTTGAGCTTCCTGTTCGCCAGGCGGAGTGCTTCTTCTGCCGTTTTTCGTTCGGTGATGTCGATGAACGTCACGAAATCGGCGGGACGACCACGGTACACGATGGTCCTGGAGTACAGGTCGAGCAGCTTTATCGTGCCATCTTTGCTGATGGCGTGAAACGAATAATGCGGTATTGCGTCAGGTGAATTCATCTGCTTTTTCTGCACCTGGTCCATCACAAAATCCAGGTCGTCCGGATGGACGGCTTTGGCATATTCATACGGTTTCCAACTCCGGACCTCGCTTGCGGAATAACCGGAGATTGCGCAATATCCCTGGTTGAAGTACTGGTAGATGCCGTCCTGGATGATGCCTATGCCAATCATCGACTGTTCGGACAAGACCCTGAATTTTTCTTCGTTCTCCCGTAAGTCCTCTTCCACACGTTTCTGCCCGGTAATGTCCTGGATGATCCCATCGATGCAGGTTAACCCCTCATCATCGAAGACTGGTCGCCCCCGCTCGATAAAGTCCCGGGGTTCCCCATCCTTACGGGTGATGCGGTACTCTACAGAAAACCCCCGGTTATCCTTGATCGCGGCATTCATTTCAGCAATTATCCTGTCCCTGTCTTTTGCAACAATCAACCAGTCGATCGAACTGACTTCCCCTTCAGTCAATTCCTCCTCGTTATAGCCGGTCAGGTCCACGAGCATGTTGTTAAAGAACTGCATGCGGCCTTTTTCGCGTATATGGACACGGTAAACGATTCCCGGCAGGTTTTCTGCAAGAGTCCGGTAGGACCGCTCCCGTGCAATGAGCTCCTCCTCCGCCTCTTTACGCCCGGTGATGTCCAGCAGGGAGGCGAGGCTCTTCTTTGTTCCCGGAATGATATCGATTGAGAGATGGATAGTGCGGATATCACGGGATTTTGAAACAAACCGGAACTCGTAGTGGGTGAGTGCTTCTTCATGGTTCTGCCTGCGCAGCTGGTGCTGGGCGAGCATCCGTCCCAGGTCCTCTTTCACGACAAATTCGGTCCAGCTCTTCTTTCCTTCAATAGCGTCTCTCGGAAAACCGCTGAGTTCTGCGAATTCTTCATTGGCGAGGCTGATAATACCACTCTCTTCGATGACGACCGTTGCGGTGCCGGTATTCTCAAAAACGGTGCGGTACTTCTCCTCGCTCTCCCTCAATACTCCTTCATTCCGGGTGAGCTGATCCATTGTCTGCCGCAGTTCCTCGCCAGTTGCGGTCAGCTCTTCATTGGCTGCATGGAGTTCTTCTGCTTTTTTGACCAGTGTCTCTTCCACCTGCCTGCGTTCGGTGATATCCTGGTTGATCCCGATCATGTGGGCCGGAATTCCGGTGGTGTCCCGCGAGATGATCTTTCCCTGTGTATGAATCCACCGCCATTCCCCGTTTTTATGTTTCATGCGGTAAATACAAACAAAGTCCGGAGTTCTCCCTGTGAGATGATCGACATTGCTCTTCGTGACAGCAGCCAGGTCATCCGGGTGCACCCGTTCCTGCCACCAGCCTGATGGTTTGTCCATTTCGTCGCTCGAAAACCCGAGCATTTCAGTCCATTGCCGGTTATGGACCAGTTCATGGGTGACGACGTTTAAGTCCCAGAGTCCGAGGTGTGCACTCTCAATTGCAAAATTCAGTCGTTCCTCGCTCTCACGGAGTGCCTGTTCGGCCCGGGTCAGTTCATTAATATTGGAACGGAGTTTCTCTTCTGTTGCAGTCTGTTCCTCATAGGCTGCATGGAGTTCTTCGGTATTTTTTGCCAGTGCCTCTTCCACCTGCCTGCGTTCGGTGATATCCTGGTTGATCCCGATCAGGCGGTGCGGGGCCCCGGTGCTGTCCCATGAGATAACCTTTCCCTGCGAATGCACCCATCGCCATTCCCCGTTTTTATGTTTCATGCGGTACACTGCGTCAAAGAACGGGGTTTTCCCAAGCTGGTGTAACTGGTTCAGTTTCAGGACCGCCTGGTAATCATCAGGATGGACACGTTGTCCCCACCAGGCAGAGGGCTTTTCCAGTTCATTCATTGAAAAGCCCAGCATCTCGGCCCAGCGCTGGTTATGGACCATCTCCCCTGAATTGAGATCCATATCCCAGAGCCCGAGATTCGCACCGTCTATGGCAAGGTGCAGTTGTTCCTCGCTCTGACGAAGCGCTTCCTCTGCCTGCTTGTACTCCGTGATGTCCCGGCCGACGGACTGGTACTCTTTCAGGCTACCGTCCGCATGAAAAATCGCCCGGTCAACCCACCGCTGCCACCGGATGCTGCTGTCTGGCATGATGATCCGTTGGTCGATGGTCTCAACCTGGTGGTCCGGGGTGAGAGATGCAATGAGCCGGGCCACATTCTCCCGGTCCCCGGGATGAATTACCGGCCGGAACCGGGTCCCTCTGATCTTCTCCCGGTCCAGCCCGAAATAGCGGCAATATGCCTCGTTCACAAAGATATGGGTACCATCCGGGAGAAACCTGCAGATGAACTCGGTCTGGTCTTCGACAACATGCCGGTACCGTTCCTCGCTATCTTCCAGTGCCTTCCGGGATCGGATACGGACAAGGGCACTGCCGACCTGCATTGCCAGCGTCTCCAGTGTGTGGCGGGTTGATAGCGGGACCTCATCGGTCGCGCGCGATGCCAGGTTAAGGATAGCGATCAGTTCTCCTACATGCATGACCGGCAGGGAAGCGAGGGCGGTTACCTGTTCCGTATCACGGATCTCGTCCTTCTCCGGCTGGCGGATTTCAGCATATCGCCCGTAATACGGTATCCCCGTGCGAGCACGTTGTACCTGTGGAGAATTAACGTTAAAGTGGGACGTGTGCGCAATAAACTCTGGCGATAATCCACGATGGGCCACGACATCGAGGGCCCCGGTTGCCGGGTCCGCCATATAGATCCCGCCAACGTCAAGCCCTTCGATTCGCAGGGCAGCTGATAGTATCTGGTCGAAGGCATCATTGAGGTTCGTGCATTGATTCAGGACCAGGGCCAGGTCATGCTGGATACTGAGCGCTTCCTCTGCCTGCTTTCTTTCGGTGATATCGGTTAAGAAATTCAGCGTGGCAGGGCGTCCTTCCCAGTCTATCACGACGACGCCGATCTCCACCCACCGGGTGCTTCCATCTTTTGTGTTCAGCCGGAACCTGTAGCGGGATGGAAGGACTTCGCCCTTCAGTCGCTGAGTGTACCGCTCCACCACCATGGCACGGTCATTTGGGTGGATAAACGCAGAAAACGACATGGAGAGGAGTTCCTGTTCCGAATACCCGGTGAATTCGACTGCCCTGCAATTGATCAGCCGCAGCATCCCGTCCTGTGCCACGACGATGGCATCGTTCGAGTGTTCGATCAGGTGCCGGTATTTCTCCTCGCTTGTCCGCAGTGCCGCATCCGTCTTTTTCCGGGAGGCCGCCTGTTGGATCTTGTGGGCCAGTTCGGCAAACTGTGCCCCGGGATCGCCGCCTTTCTGGAGATAGAAGTCCGCCCCGCTGTTGATCGCCTGGATGACGACCTCTTCCCTGCCCCTGCCGGTGAACAGGATGAACGGGACCGGCCCAAGGCGTGCCCGTACCTCTACAAGGAACTGGATGCCGTCCATTTCCGGCATCTGGTAGTCGGAGATGATCGCATCGTACGGCTCCCTGTCCAACTGCTCCAGCGCCACCTTTGCGGAAGTAAGCGTATCGACTGAAAACGCTCCCCTCCTCTCGAGGAATAGTTTGGCAATCGCAAGCAGGCCGGGTTCATCATCGACATAGAGGACACGGAGCGTATCGGCCATTTCAGTCACCAATCCCCGTCATTCGCCACATCCCGTTCGGTACCGTGATCT
>JBAXMF010000233.1:0-4451 GCA_037134435.1 Methanomicrobiales archaeon
CGCTTCTACGACGTATCAAGCGGACGTATCCTGATCGATGGGGTTGATGTAAAAGACATCCCGCAGGAGAACTTGCGAAACATTGTTTCCATCGCTCTCCAGAAGGCATTCCTTTTCTCGGGAACGATCGTCGAGAACATCCGGTTCGGTAGGCCGGAGAGTAGTTATGATGATGCGAAAGCCGCTGCACAGGTCGCCGATGCCGACACCTTTGTGAGCGACCAGCAGGACAAGTATGATGCCCGTGTTGCCCGGAAAGGACAGAACTTTTCCGGGGGCCAGCAGCAGCGGATCTCGATGGCCCGGGCATTTGCGGTCAAGCCAAAGGTGCTTATCCTTGATGATTCGACCTCAGCGGTTGATATTGAAACGGAGGGTCGGATCCTTGATGCACTGCCAAAATTCCTCTCCGGCGTCACCCGCCTGATTGTCGCATCAAGGGTCTCAACAGCTCTTGCGGCTGACAAGATTGTCGTCCTTGAAAAAGGCGAAATTGTCGCCGTGGGGACCCATAAAGAACTTATAAAATCCAGCCCGCTGTACATGGATATCTTCGATTCCCAATTGGGCGGACTGAAAAAGGAGGACATATCATGACCGACGCAGCACAATCACCAGAAAAAGCGCACAAACCAAAGTCAGGGTCCGTCGGGCGTCTCATGGAGTATATCTTTCTCCAGAAGGGCAGGTTCTTCGTTTCACTCCTCTTAATGTTCATCGGGACGTTAACATTCCTGTTTATACCGGTACTCCTCGGTGACATGATCAATAATCTTGCAACACACGGGAAAGGTTCGGTCATGGGCACCGCTTACGAGATGCTTGGGTTGAGCCTCGTTACACTCGTCTGCCTGTATACGGCATTCCGCCTGATGACTGACGTCACCCAGAACGCACTGTTCCACCTCAGGCAGGACCTTTTCGAGCACATGCAGAGCCTCTCGCTCCGTTTCTTTGACAAGCAGCCGATCGGCGAACTGATGAGCAGGCTGACAAATGACATGGACACGATCAACAACCTGTTCCAGAACCCGTTCACCCTGACACTCCAGTCCACGTTCATGCTCATTATCACGATTATTGCACTCATCCTGATCAGCCCGGTGCTTGCAGGTGTCGCGATTCTGGTCATACCGATGCTGGCCGTGTTCGTTGCGGTCCTTTCCCATGTCTCAAGCCCGTCGTTTTCAATGCTCCAGGTCAAGCTCGGGGACCTGACGGGAATCATCGAGGAGACGCTGGAAGGACAGCGGACGGTGATTGCGGACCGGCACCAGAAGACCTCATCCATCCTGGAATCAGGGGTCTCCCTCGATGCCAGCCATGCCGGCTCCAGGGCACATATTCTGTCCCTTTTTATCAGCCCGCTCTGCCTGATATCGGCGTTCATCTCGATCGCCGTTGTCGCTGTATTTGGCGTAAAACTTCTCAACGAGGGCCTGATTACGCTCGGGGCGCTCTCGACTGCGATCTCCTTCTGCCTGCTCTTCGTCCTCCCGCTTACGTTCATCTTCTTCAACTATAACTTCTGGGTCTCCGCCCTTGTTGGTGCCGGACGGATGTTCGAAATACTGGATACACAACCGGACGTGAAGGACAAGCCCGGGGCCACCGCACTGCCCCGGATCAAGGGTGACATCGTCTTTAAAGACGTGAATTTCAGTTACGTGCCAGGCAGAAAGGTGATGAAGGACGCAAACTTTGTGGCCACCCCCGGTATGAAGATCGGCCTGTGCGGCCCGACCGGTGCAGGTAAGAGCACGATCGTCAACATCCTTACCCGGTACTATGATATCGATAGCGGGGAGATCCTCGTGGACGGGACCAACATCGCCGATGTGACGCAGGACAGCCTGCGTCGGCAGATTGGCGTAGTGCAGCAGGAACCGCTGCTCTTCACCGATACGGTGATGAACAACCTCAAGTATGCCCGCGACGGGACGACAGATGCCGAGTGCATCGCGGCTGCAAAACAGGCAGACTGTGATGGGTTCGTGCAGCGGCTGCCGCAGGGGTATAACACGGTGCTGGTAGATGGCGGGGCAAACCTCTCGCAGGGCCAGCGACAGCTCCTGACGATCGCACGGGCGATGCTCGCACAGCCGAGGATGCTGATCCTCGATGAAGCCACGTCCAACGTGGATACGAGGACCGAGAAAGTGATCCAGGGTGCACTCCGGAAACTCCAGGAAGGTGTCACCTCGTTCTCGATTGCCCACCGTCTCTCAACGATCAGGGACTGTGACAAGATCCTCGTCATTGATGACGGCGCTATTATGGAACAGGGCAACCATGAGGAACTGATGGCGAAGCGGGGGTTGTATTACAACCTCTACATGGCCCAGTACAAGGGCAGAATCACTGAAGTGCTGGATGACATTATTGCAGCAAACGATCGTATGAACAAGACTGGCGGGACGAACCCCGCCTGAATAATTTTATCTGATACCAGATAGGTGAAAAACATGGATATCAAGGGACCACAACTCAAAAAATATCTGAATAAATTCGTCGTTGAACCTGAAAAAAAAGTCCGGTTAAAGAATTATGACCCGGGTTGGGCCCAGAACGATACGTTAAAGCAGATGAGCGAGGATGCGGCTCAGGGCCTGCTGGAAAAGATGCTGGTAAAAGACCGGGCACAACTTGATGAGGTCCAGGCACTGCTGGCTGCATCGCACCAGCATAGCGTCCTGATTGTCCTGCAGGGCATGGACACGGCAGGAAAGGACGGGACGATCCGGCATGTGATGTCAGGGGTGAACCCGCAGGGCTGTGAAGTCCACGGGTTCAAGGTGCCGAGCGCAGAAGAGCATGCCCATGATTTCCTCTGGCGTTACTACAAGGTGCTGCCGGAACGCGGGATGATCGGCATCTTCAACCGCTCCTACTACGAGGACGTGCTGGTCGTCCGTGTCCACCCGGAACGCATGGAGGAACTCCCGAAAAAACTCGGGCCGGACAGTGGCGGGTTCTGGAGCGGAAGATACAAGGATATCAACGCGTTTGAGAAACATCTCGTGCAGAATGGTACTATCATTCTCAAGTTCTTTCTCCATATATCGAAGGATGAGCAGAAACGACGACTGTTGGCCCGGCTCGAGGATAAGGAGAAATACTGGAAGTTTTCGACCGCTGACTTAGCAGAACGGGAGTACTGGAACAAGTACGTGGGAGCCTACGAGGAGATGCTTTCTGCGACGTCAACAGAATATGCACCCTGGTTCATCGTTCCGGCGGATTACAAGTGGGTGGCCAGAACGTTAGTTGCCGAAGTGATCACGTCCTCCATCAGCGGCCTGAAATTATCCTACCCGAAAGTCTCTGATGAACAGGTCAAGGCCCTGATGGACGCAAAACAGAAACTTGAAGCAGAATAACCAGGACCTTTTTTTTGTTTTTTTGCATTGAGTAAATAAGGTTAGGATTGTATCAATGGTTGCGTGATGTTGAATAGCCCACGGTTCCTGATTTCTCCAGAAGCCAGGACTCCTGCGGTGTATTCACGGGTCCAGGTAGAAGCGGTGTTCCCTGCGAAAGACCCGGTACCCGTGGTAACAGACTGCTGGATAATACCAGACTGCTGGTAGATTTTGATGGCAGATACCAAAAACATTACTTTGGTTCACTTCATGCCATACTGCTTGATATACCGTTCCTGCGAATAATTTCAGAGGAGAATCGCAATCCCCGGTAAACGGGAGGCCTGGACGTTATGGAAAATACTACCAAACCCATGAAGAAAACTATTGTGTCGGTAACATTCCGGACGATCGCACATTTTTTCGATCCGGATGACCCGACGCCTGAACAGGCACGTGAATTGTCAGACCGCGCTGAGGAAATGATCGCCCATGCCGTGGTCGATTCCAGGGACCCCCTGCATGCCAGCAGAAATGACCACCTGGAAATTCACCTCCCTGCATCAGACCTGACCCCACAACGGGAGTCTGATATCCCGGCTGCGGTAAAAGCCCATTTTCTTCAGCGTGAGAATGAATTACAGCGAAATACAAGGCTGACCCAGCGGATCGGGTTCCGGGAATTCCGGCTGACGATTGCGGTGTGTATCCCTGCGTTTGCCGGCATGGTGGCCACCACGAGGTTCCCACATAATGACATTGCCTTTCTTGTGCAGAACGTCCTGGTTATCGTGGCCTGGGTCGTTATCTGGCAGCCATTCCAGTCACTTGTGTTTGACCGGTGGACAAATGCAGTAGAAGCGAAAGTCTGCCGGCAGATTGCCAATATGGAAATTTCAGTCCTGCCCGCCTGATTAAAAACAAGTGGCCCGGTTGAGGCTGGCGTCGTTGCCCTCCGTTCTTGGCATCGTTCTTGAGTTCCGGCAACCCGGGTACCCCTCATTCCACTATTCGTCGACATTGTGGCTCCCTGTAAAAAGCCGTCACACTTATCTCATTCCACCACCATCTTCAATCACCATTCGTCCG
>JBAXMF010000234.1:0-4444 GCA_037134435.1 Methanomicrobiales archaeon
ATACGAACCCACAAAAATATTGTTCTCATCTAAGGTGAACACCAGGTCATCAATGGAAGCAAGAATTGACCGAAGACGTTCCTCGCTCTCCTGTAACACTTTTTCTGACTGTTTACGCTCAGTGATATCACGGCCCTCTGCAATGAGGGACTTAACAGTTCCTGAAATGTCCAGGACGGGTTTCAAGGAGAAGTCAATCGTAATTACCCGGTCATCTTTACCAAGAATCTCTACTTCGTACCGGACAAATTCACCCGCCACAGCAGATGCAACTGCATACTTCAACCTGTCCTGTATCTCCGAAGCGATATTCCACCAGCGGATTTCCCAAAAGGGTTTATTTACTACATCACGAAGGGAAAAACCTCCAAACATCAGGGCTGTCTCATTCACTCCCACGATAGACCCATCCGGCCTGAGTAATGCCATGAACTCGAATGTTGAATCAAAAATCGTCCGGAACCTTGATTCACTCTCCTGTAACGCATCCTGATCCACTTTGCGCTCGGTGATGTCCTGGATAAAACCATACTGGTTTTCTAAGCCGGTTATCGGATCGGTGTACAATGAAAACGAGAGAATGGTATCAATAATCGTTCCGTCTTTTTTCCGGTACCTGTTCTCGAATATTTTCCACATACCCCTGTTCTGTTGAACCTCCCGGACAAATGCAGGACGTTTTTCAGGGTGCTCATAAAGAGCATCTGCTATTGAAGTTTTGTTGACCGTTTCTACCAAATCTTCAGGTGAATCATAGCCCAGCATCGTGGCGATGGCCGTATTGACAAAGACAAATTTTCCTTCAGGAGTCACCTGGAACATCCCGAGGGGGATATTTTCAAAGAGGTTGCGGATCTGGAGATCGCGTTTTTGGTTTGCTTCTTTAACCTCTTTCCTCTCGGTAATATCCTGCACCGTGCCATGAAATCCGATGATCTTTCCATTCCCGTCACGTTGCACGCCACCGAATGCATTTGTCCATCGTATGCTGCCATCCGGACGGATCATTTCCAGTTCAAGGTTATATGGTTCGCCGGTAGTGAGTGCTTTGGTAACCGCATTGGAGAGAAGATCCCAGCTGGAGGGAGTATAGATACGCGGAAGTTCTGCATACGTGGGTGCCGGTAATGAGGGGTCCCAACCAGCAATATTGCAGAGTTCCTCGGACCAGGTCACGGTATCGGTTTCTATAACCCAGTCCCAGGTCCCGATATGGGCAAGGCGGTGGGCATCTTTCAGGCTTTCATATGCAGATACCAGTTCCAGCTCTGCCCGTTTACGTTCGGTGATGTTTGTTGCGATTCCCACAGCACCCGCAACCTTCTGCGAACTATCGAAAATGGGTGCTACAAATGTATCAAAGAAAATATCCTGCACACGACTGATTCCAGACCAGGTTTTTCCTGACAACGCGGTTTTCATTCCCGCAATAATTTCAGGCACATCTTTGTAAACGTCAAATACCGATAGCCCGACAACCTGCCCTGGCTTCAGTCCCAACGATGAAAGAGACCTGCCTTCAGAGAGGAGAAAGATCCCGTCCTTATCAACGGAGAAGACGATTCCGTGCAGATTGGCCACTACGGTTTTGAGCAACCCTTCGCTCTCCTGCAGCGCTTCTTCCGCATGTTTACGATCAGTGATGTCACGGGTAGTCCCGGCTATTCCGGTAATCATGCCTTCACTATCGTGAAGTGGGTTTAACACTACCTCGTAATGGCGGATTGAGCCATCAGGCATTGGTGTAGATGTGAGTGAGGTGACGGTTGTACCAGTATCATAAACCTTCCTGTGCAGATCATCCCAGTCCCGACACTGGGTATCCGGAAAACCTAGTTCATCATGTGTCCTGCCAAGTATCTGATCGCTACGCAGCATCATTGCTGTGCAGAGACTACGGTTAGCGCTGGCAAAGTGGCCACCCAGGTCGTAGCTGTACATGTAATCGAGGCTGGCGTCGTCTATCAGCCGGTATCGTTTCTCACTTTCCCGAAGCGCCCGCTCGCTTTTAGCGAGGTCATCAACATTCTGATGAAGTTCCTCTTCAGATGCGGTCAGTTGTTCATAAGATGCATGGAGTTCTGCGGTTTTTTTGAGCAGAGTCTCTTCTGCCACTTTGCGCTCACTGATGTCAATTCCGATCCCCATAAAATAGAGACGACCCGGAGACTCAAACCTGACACCCGTAAAATAGAAGGGTATAAGGCGACCATCTTTTGCCAACAGGGTACTTTCAACCGAACTCTGACCCTTTTCCATCACCTCGTCGATGGCTTTCAACACGGCATCTTTGTATTCTGGCAGGTGCAGGTCCGTACCCAATTTGCCTTTGATCTCTTCTGCCGTGTAACCCAAAAGTGTCTCATGCTGCTTGTTCCAGCGAACCATTCGATTTTCAGGGTAGGTATAGAGGTAAAATATTCCGGGGAGGCTGTCTAATATTAGTTTTGAAAATTGTTGTTCTTCTCTTAATGAATCATCTGCTCGTTTGCGCTCGTTGATGTCGGTCAAGAAGTTCAGTGTGGCTGGACGCCCATCCCAGTCTATCGCAGCGACACTGAGTTCAATCCACCATGTGCTCCCGTCCTTTGAAATCAGGCGGAAAGCGTAGCGGGAGGGAGGTTCTTCACCCTTCATCCGCTTCTGGTACCGGTCCACTACCATGGGACGGTCTTTCGGGTGGATAAACGCAGAGAACTGCATGGACAGAAGTTCCTGCTCTGAATACCCGGTGAATTCGATCATTTTATGATTGACCAGTTTCAGCATCCCATCCTGCGCAACAACGATTGCCTCATTCGAATGTTCGATTAAGTAGCGGTATTTCTCCTCGCTCTTCAGGAGTAAATTTTCTGCCTTATTCCGCAATGCTGCCTGCTTAATCTTATGGACCAGTTCGGCAAACTGTGCGCTGGGATCGCCGCCTTTCTGGAGATAAAAGTCCGCTCCGCTGTTGATTGCCTGGATGACAACCTCTTCCCGGCCCCTGCCGGTGAACAGGATGAACGGGAGCGGTCCAAGGCGTGTCCGTACTTCAACCAGGAATTGGATGCCATCCATCTCCGGCATCTGGTAGTCTGATATGATGACATCGAATTGTTCATGTTCAAGCAACCGGAGTGCAATGGATGCGCTCAGTGCGGTCGTTACGATGAAATCCCCGGATTGCTCCAGGAACAGTTTCCCGATCTCGAGAAGATCTGGTTCGTCGTCTGCATATAAGACCCGGATTCTCGCCGTCATTCTCTGCACTCCCCTGCCATGCGCCACGCACCCTTCGGCACCGTCATCCCAAATCGTGCTCCCTTGTCCAGCTTGCCGGTCTCTTTGATCGTGATGCCGGTGATATCAAGAATTTCCCGGGAAAGTGCTAAGCCAAGCCCGGTGTTCTTCCCAAATCCGCGTTCGAAGATTTTTTCCTTTCCCCGAACTACAACACCATCACCATCGTCTTCATGCATGATGATAAGATCCCCATCGCGTTCCAGGGCAGAGAACCGGATGCCGTGATCTTCCTCCCGTACTGAAACGCATTGTCCACCAGATGGTGAAAAGACCTTGATAATCAACGGGTCGGCGAACATCTCTATTCCCTCAGGGAGATCGTTGTTCACTGTGACCTTTCCGAGTGGGGCTTTCTTTGCCGCTGTGTCCAAAACTGTCCGGCATTCCTGCCATTTGGGTGCAGGGACACCGATCTCCTTATATTCCTTGGTGAACTGGACCATGGCGGCGATCCGCTTTGCGGCGGCGGTGATCTGATGGAAATACTCGTTGTGAGAGGCGTCAGGCTGCTTCTTTTCCAACATTGAACGGTATCCCATCCGCACCGTTCCTATCCCAATTGCCAAATTTGCGTACGACTCCCGGGTTGACGAGCGGTGAGATTATTTCTATTTAAAGAGGATAACCTGATCAGACTACTCTGTCCTGTCCCAACCGCGTGGCTTGTACCGGTATCACCCCGATTTAAGCCCTGCCCATCGGGCAATCGCATGGCAACATCATCTGTAGCCTCACATGAGCCGAAAATATAGGTATTATTTTTCTTCAGTCACCTCACCGCCTTCCTTCAAAATCTCCTGGTCAACTTCCCTGAGCAACCGCTGGATATCAATCCAGATGATCAGCTCGTTGACATCCTTGTCTTTTATCCGGATCTTCTTCCTGATGATACCGATGATGTTATTCTGCTCACGGTTTACAGAGGCCGCAGAAGTGTCCACTTCATTCCTTGAAAAGGTGGAGACCGAGAGGACATCATCGACCATAATCCCAATCTTCGACTTGGTGATACGGTCGTCGAGGACGACAATGCGGGAAGTTGCCTCGTCTGTTTTATTTTCACCATGAATATGCATTAAATTTTTTAAGTCGATGATGGTGGTAATTTCACCCCTCAAATCAATAATACCCCGGATGTGCGGTGGGGTATCGGGGAGAT
>JBAXMF010000235.1:0-4376 GCA_037134435.1 Methanomicrobiales archaeon
TTCACAGAAATGACGAGAAGAATGGGGGAGAAGACGTTTGATTTAAGAGTACTGAGGGTTCAGGTCTCCATCTTTCGAATGCCAGGTTTACACCCGTAAACTATCCAAACATGAAAGACGGTCCCAAAATAGTTTCGAAAAATAAAACCCAACAATTATTCTTTTTGTTTCCTGTCGATTTTTCCATTGGGTAAAATTTCCAGCTGTCCGTTCGAAATTAACGAGTCGACGACTGAAGAGACGCGTTCAAGCGTGTCACCCTTCGCTCGTGTTATACCAAAAATTCTGGCCGTGACGACACACAGGTCTTCTTTTCCTGTTGAGAATTGTTCTTTTAACACAACCATGACTGCCTCTTCGATTTCTTCATTGCAAACAACAGAAATATTCCCGGGCCCACCCACCCGTCGCCGTAAAATCGTAACCGGTCTTTTTTTGGGCCACAGGAAATTATCTGTGCCTGCCGTAATAAGGCCATGATCCACCCCTGATTTAATAATTTCTTCAATGCGGCCCCGAATCTTTGGACTAACCCGTTTTAAACCATAAAAATTCTTTAACCTGGCAATACACTCATCACGATGGACCGGACCTTCAATATCCACGATTATCTTAATATTCGCGACCAGGTTACTATCAGTCGTATCATCGAATTCTGTTCTGCAATCCACCATTTCTTTTGTGCATTGAATGTATGCCGGAATTTTATCGAACACCGATCCGTTCGTTGCACTCGCCGGAGGGACACCTACCGCATCCTCACCAGGACTCGCATTTATTTCGGGTTGCATCGCAATAACCGGCTCTTTTTTCACAAGAGGTGCCGGTCCCGGCGTATTGATTGCACGGTTAACCGCGGCCATTAGCTGTTCCTGGGTCGTTCCCGGGTCCCGGTACCAATCCGTAGACCAGACACGGTACAGCTTCCAACCCAGCCCTTCGAGTACTTGCTGTCGTAAACGGTCACGGTCCCGTGCAACCCGTGAGGAATAATACATCGCCCCGTCACATTCTATCCCAAGAATAAATTCACCCGGGGCAGATGGGTCTGCAATCGCAAGATCAATCCGGAATCCTGCACAGCCAATCTGTTTCCTGACCTGGTACCCATGGTCTCTCAAAAAGTTGTAAACCGATTCTTCAAACGGGGATTTTTGGTCCCCTTCACTGAGTGAGGAAGAAATCATCACGCCGGTCTCTGCATACGAGAGATATTCTTTGAACGCCCTGACGCCGAATGAAGAGGAAGTATCGATGACCAGGTCCGAAGACCGGAAATTGGAGAATACGACACAGCATTCCCTGGCTCGTGTGATGAGGACATTGAGCCGGCGTTCCCCACCATCCACATTCAGGGGACCAAAATTCGTCGTCAGTATACCATTTTTGTCTTTTCCATACCCTACACTGATGAATATGACATCCCGTTCGTCTCCCTGGATGGTTTCCAGATTTTTAACGAAAAAAGGCTCAGCCCGGGCTTTTGTAAAAAAGTCTTCCATTCCGGGATTTTGTATCCGGGCGGCCTCAATCTCCTCGATAATCGCCTGTTGTTGTGCGGTACTGAATGTCCCCACAC
Source organism: Methanomicrobiales archaeon (assembly GCA_037134435.1). Taxonomy (GTDB): domain Archaea; phylum Halobacteriota; class Methanomicrobia; order Methanomicrobiales; family Methanospirillaceae; genus CAIKOD01. Next base: position 1,580 of record JBAXMF010000235.1, read on the forward strand.
CCAGGGATTTATCGGGATACTGTTTGAAATGGTCAATTGCGGCCCGGGCAACAATTTTTGCCTCCTCGCGATTCAACCGGGTCTTCCCACGATCGTACACGGTATCTGCACAATATACAAACTTCAAGCCAATATCATCCGTCCTGCTCATCGGGGACGGGTAAACGAAGAGGTGGTTATCATAAAACTGTTCATTTGAAACGGCGATTAAAGATTCGTGACGACTACGATAGTGCCAGCTCAATATTTTTGTGGTAAACCTCATCTTACAGAGATCGAGAATACTCTCCATATCAGACGGTAATGGTGAATCGTCAATCGTCTCAGTATCATCACCCATCTCGATTAATTTTTCAAAGAACGAGGTAGGCGGTAATTGCCTTGAATCCCCGATAACTACGGCCTGGTTCCCACGCAGGATTGCACCAAGCGCATCTTGTGGTCTGACCTGGCTGGCCTCGTCAAAAATAATTACATTGAATCTTACCGTTCTTGGATCAAGAAATTGGGCTACGGAAAGGGGACTCATCATGAAACAAGGCTTAATCTTCTGGATGAGGCCTCCTGCCTCAGTCATAAGTTTTCTAATGGGCATATGGTTCTTTTTGCGATTAAATTCGCCGATTAATATCCCCATTTCAGAATCCTTTGATATCCCGCCATATAGTTTTGGTATTTTTGCATAGAGTTTTGTTGCAAGCCGTGACCTGTTGTCCCTGATATATTGCCGGTCAAGTGCCTGGAACGATTCAATTGTTTTCAAATGTGAACCTGAATAGAAATTTGCAAGGGCTGGGAGTTGAGTGAATGCGGATCGCAAGAGGATGTCTGCATCATTTCCCATTAAACATGGGACTGCATCTGTTGACAACAGGATCTTATTTTCCACCTGTTGCAATACGGGTGCACTCATGGTTTTCCTGCATTTTTCTGCAGCTACCGTATAGCGGCACCAGCTGTCAAGGAAAGGAAATGCGTTTTCCCAATCTTCATACACGTTATCCAGTTCAGAAAATAAAACCGCATCAATTGGGGACTTGAATTTTTCGGGGCCGTTACATTGTAACCGTGTAAACAAAATATCCCTTGTTCCCTCGAATTGGGTAATCGCATGTTGCAGTGCTGCAACACAGGCCCCGATTCTTTGCAGGTCGGCACCCTTGCTCAAAATTTCTATGGTCCGATCGGTAAATACATTTTCGAGTATCCGGGACCGGAAGGACGAAATCCATTCAGAAAATCTTTGCAGACCCGACGCATCACTCTGTTCGTCATTCCAAAGAGACCCAAAGAATGACACCCCCGTATCCCGGTGAGCCCGGATTTTCGACCGGAGTTCCTGGCACCTGGTTACCCGGTCGATATCGGTTAAAATTTCTTCATCCGACCTGTTTTGATCACGTTGGTAATATGCAGTTACCTGGCTTTTCAGCTGGCGATAGTTGCCTGAAAACAATTTTGATAGTACATTAGATTCTGCGGCGGAACGAAATTCCGACCGTAAAAGTTTTGTATCGATGCGGTAGATATCCACATTAAAAATCGAACCAATACGGAAATTTTCTTCATTGAATGCAAAAATTGCGTTTATTAATGCCGTTACCCGTGCGTCTGGTGCATTCCACCCTTCATTCCGGAGGATTGCTGTATCGATTGGTTCCTGTGATATAATCAACCGGGTTGCATCGAGAGAGTTTTTTAATTCCCTGATACTTGACGGGGGACGTATACCCGTTACTGGTACCAGTTCGTTAATATTTTCCTGGAGTGTTCTGCTGCTGATTTTTGCATTGCGGATCATCGTCAACAGCTCATCATTATCGATAGGCAGGAGTAATCCCGGATTGCATCCATGCCAGGGAAGCGTTGCTAATTCGTTTAATGATGCGAATATTTCAGCAGCGTTCTGCAGGGACTCCTTTGCGAGTGTCCATTCCGAATCAGGGCAATTCTCAATCCCGGGTAACGGGACTCTTAAGAATTCTCTTCCCAGAGACTGGAAGTAGCACCTGGACTGCTCTTTCTGCCCGAACAATTCATAGGGGGTTTTTGATCTCGAACCAACGGGTGTCCGAAGAGCCTGGGCATAGGCATTTAATTGCAATTTTAACTGGTCCAGTTGTTTCAGCTGTTCCCCTGGTTCAATTCCGGAGGGTTCCTGCATCGAAACAGTCCGCTGTAATTCTTGGATAAAGCTCGTTTTCGTGCTGTTTTTGCTATGCAACTCGAGGCAGAACGGGCCCAACCCGATCGCGTCCAGCCTGTTTTTTACCACTTCAAGTGCCGCCATCTTTTCACTGATGAAAAGAACACTTTTACCCATGGCCAGGTTTTCAGCGATCGCGTTTGCAATAGTCTGGGACTTCCCCGTTCCCGGGGGCCCTTCAACTACCAGGTTTTTATCTGCTTTGATATCTTCAATTACAGCAATCTGTGATGAATCGGCGTCCAGTATATGATATGAGGACTCGGATGTAATCTTTACATCAACGTCCTGGTCTGAAAATCCCGGGCCCGTCTCCTGTTTTACATCAGGGTTAAATAAAATCTGCATTACCGGGTGACCGGAGGGTTTGTTCCCATCCGGCCACGTAGAAGAATCGAGATCTTTGTACATCACGAATTTTTTGAAACTAAAAAAGTCCAGGTAGGTATCATCGAGGATCTTCCATTGCGGATATTGTGATATTGCAGATTCGATTTGTTTGACGTAGGTATCAACACCCAGTTTATCTTCAGGCATTTCAAAGTTGGGAAGAGAAACACCCAACTCTTTCAATTTCTCCTGCAATGAAAT
>JBAXMF010000236.1:0-4352 GCA_037134435.1 Methanomicrobiales archaeon
ATAAATTAATCCGGTTTTCTTTAACATCGAATCCTTTGAAATAAAATGATTCAATATAATCTTTAAAGTCATCCGGAAATTGAAAACTCAACCAAACATTTTCCTCCTTCGTACGATTTACTAACTCTTCAAGGATATCGTGTGAAGTAGGAAATTTTTTATTCCCCCTGTAAAGAAAACGCATTATTCCCTCTATTCTGGGGTACAGAATATGAATTGCAGAAATATATTTCCCCTCAAGATATGCGTCTATCCCTTCGTCAAATAGTGATTTATGCTTTGAAAATACTTTATTCTTCATCCATGAATCTTTGATCTCTCGAATTATTTCGTGGCTGAAGGAATCTGCGATCGACTTTTCTAACCCTTCAATTGAGTGACCTTTTTGAATTTCATTACTAATAGCGTTAAATTGATTTCCACGAATTCTATTAAATGGGAACCATCCAGAATAATATATTTTCAACTTCAGTTCAGGGAATCTATGATAACTTCCCAAAAATTCCAATTGATCAAGAAATTCCTTGAACAAATGCCCAATTAGTGGATTAAATGGTTGATCCTTATGATCCCCTGCAAAATTGAAATATAACCCTTTGAATTCCCATCTAGAGATAATTAAAATCCAACCATCATCCGGATATAATGATAATAGATGAAATCTTTTGGAGCAAAACCCCTTCCGAACATTGTGCCCTTTTCATCTTGTTTAATAATGGGTAATTGATAGGTATCAGAAAAATGATTACCATCTGATGCGATCGCACAAAAATTAATAAAAACTTCCGCTTTCTGATTCGACCGAATTATTATCAAACAGGATTTAACGTCAGAGATGCTTTTATTTTCTTTGTCCATCCATTCTTTTAGATATTCATCCACAACTGGGTTAAAAAAACGTGTAAAAATACTATCATCAAACGAGGTAAGGAATGCTGATGAAATTATACGAACCCTGTCTCCAACACTGACGGGACCTAAAATAAAGCCATTGGTGGATTTTTCTTTTGATGTGGTGAGATATTGGTATTCTGGATTCGCTATAGAAAAAGCATACTTTAACGGATCTGTTGGTTCGCTCGTGTTGATTCAAATCCCCTCCACGATCTTCCGCTCCTCCTCCGTGAGCCCGTAGAGCTCATACACAAGATCGTCGATCTCCTTATCCGTCGCTGCAATCCGCCTTTGGGTAAATGTCTGCTCCTGGTCGGTCCTGGCTTCGGGAAGCTGCTTATTGAGATCGAGCATTCGCTCTACAAGGGTGACCATTTTATCATGGCGGGTGACGTCGGCGGGATCGGAGAAATTGATAGTACGGATGGGGAGTTGCTCAATATACTGGCGATTTAAAGCAATATATCCGCCACGGAATGTTGAACTAATTTTTCTAATGTAAAATGTCGATAGTTTCGAATTTAGTATGCCTAACAAAAAGTAATATGACATTTTCTCTTCAGGAATTAGTGTAATGCCGTAACCGCCGCCACCACCGCCCCCGCTTCCCATAAAATAGAAATAATCTTTAGAATCAAATGTGAAACAGGCCCCATTTGCAATACTGGGTGTCAGAATTTTTTCCCTGTCCATCTCAGTTAAATTTTGATTTCGACCAAACGCATACCATTGTTTATGTTTCCATTTCCCATTTTCTCGTGATTCTAACAGAGACTTATTCAGTTTGAAATATTCCCAAGTATTGGGGTAATTTTCAGCGAGTTCTTTTTCCGTTAACAAAATCGCTTTATTATCTATAATTTTATATGGGAATAGAATGGATTTGGTAATTGTATCAATATAGTAACGACGGATATTCAATGCCCCTTTACATAATGGATGAAGTAACTCCTTTTCGAGGAAATGTTTCTTTTGGGTCGCTTCTGATAAATATGATTTATCCTGCTGATTAACAACAATAAAAACTGGATCTGCACCAGTGACTAATCCTTGGTAAATTTTTGCGGTTGCATCTTTTAATTTGAATTTTATTGATTCTAATTTTTTAAAAAGTCCTGCATCGTTGCCTACAACAAAATTCCATTCCTTCTCTGTAACATCTTTTATAGAAATTGTTCCCTCGATCTTGATATGTGCGGAATTCCAGGAATTTAGGTCGTCTACTTTATCGAAAAGAAACTCATCATATCCTTTGTTCCCAAGGAACAAAAGACACGTGTAAGTCGTAGCATTTTCAAAAACCTGTTGATGCCCAAAATGCACAATTTCTTTTAGATGTTTCCCTTTTGAGATAACAGCTCGGAGTGCTTCACCATACTGGGCATTAAAAAATTTATGTGGCAGAATATAACCGAGTAATCCATTTTTATTCAGTATCATAAGTCCTTTCTCGACAAATACAACGTAAATATCATAATTCCCTTTACTTGCGGAGATGAATTTCTTTTTGTAAAACTCTACTTCGGTTGGAGCCCACTCCTTCATAGTCTGGATTCTAATATATGGCGGGTTCCCAATAACCGCGTCAAAGCCCCCCGCCGCCATAATTTCTGGAAATTCCACGTCCCAATCGAAGGCATTGATCCGTTTCGCAACCGTAGGATCATCAAGTGTCACCTGTACATCCTTGTAAATGTCGGACCCTATCAGTGAATTCCCGCATTTGATATTTTCATGAAGCGACGGTAATGCCCGTTCTTTGAAGAGTTTGAGCTGCTTCGAAACGGTTTCCTCGTTTTCTTCTTCAAGTACTTTCAGGAGCAGGGAAAGCTTGGTAACCTCTACGGCCTGCCGGTCAATATCAACCCCGTAAATGTTATTGAGCAGGATCCGTTTCCGTTCTGCAGTCGTCAGGTTCCAGTCACTCCTGACCCGGGAATCTGTACCATTTGATGCCTTGTAAACCGGCAGGTTCTCCGCCCCTCTTGCATCAGGTGGGACCAGGGCTTTAACTTCAGGGGAAGTTTCCCCTTTTTCCTTCAATACCGGGACCAGGTTCTCAATATACCAGTCCCGGTGCCAGTCGAGAAGTTTGTCATATGCACCGAGCAGAAATGATCCGGATCCACAAGCTGGGTCAAGAACGCGGATTTTTGAGACTTCTTTAGGAGTCCTGCCTTTAATGAGTTCCCCGACTGTGTGTTCCACGATGTAATCGACAATATATTCCGGTGTATAGAAGACACCGCCCGCCTTCTTTACCTCAGGCTTGTATTCGACCTTTGCCTGGTGGCCTTCGGTGAGCCGTATCACTTTCCCGAGGAACTGCTCATAGACATGGCCGAGGATTGCAGTTGGAAGGACAGAAAATTCAAACGGGCAGTCCGGGTAATAGAGACGTTTTATCAGGTCTTTCAAGACCTTGTCATCAATGGTGAGGGTAAGGGTATATCCATCCGGCATCTCGGGGTTACCCTTTTCCTCGCTGAAATGAAACAGGCCGGAATTATAGCGCTCGTCCGCATCCAGGAAGAGGACACATAACTTCGTATAGGTCCCTTCACCGTCAAGCACGTTTTTAAGGGTCTCATATTTTTCAATCCCCCGGTCCTCGCAGATCCGGAGAAAAATAATCCTATCAATCGTTTTCTGGACCGCATCATTCAACTCATCAACTGATAATGTGGGATTCCGCAGGGCAAGGTTTTTAGCAAGACGGTCCCGCCATTCTTCGATTTCGGCGAGAAAGGTATCATCGACGCTTGCAGTCCCTTTCTTGCCTTTCGTCTCGATTGCGTAGGCGTCAAATGAACCCTTCTGGATCGCAGACTTGGTAAAAACAGAAGAAAGATAATCCCATTCTTTTGCGATATCCTTGTAGGTGAAATATTTTATCCGCCCTTTTGTGGCGGGGTCACTGTTTTCGGGTTTAATCCGGCAATCATAGATAGCCCATTCTTCAAAATTGGTGAGGATATTGAGTGAGAGTTTTGCATTCCAGCCATACCGACGGACCTGGAGTGCGGATCGTGCATCATCGGCAATCTTTGAAGACGGTTTTTTTGTCTCAACGATGAACTTCATCATTCCGCCGAGACGGAAGGCATAATCGATGAATTTTGTATTGGTGTCCTGTCCACGGAATTTAATCGTCTGTTCGTGGACAACATCTTTGTAGGCCTCGGAATATCCCTGGTTGTTATCTACATCCCACCCAAGGGCACGGAAGAGCGGATCGACAAACTCACGCCTCAGTTGGGTCTCATTATATTCTCCCTTAAGGTAGATCTGCCTGAATGCTTCGTATCGTTGAATTAATTTTAGAACTCCCTCAGTAACTCCGGTTTCCTCACTCACGTAATTCTCCTGATGTAGATTGCAATACTAAGACGAATAAGGTTCTGATTTGTTTCTTGACTGCTTTTGGGAAAATGAAATAATTTTGGGATATAAACCCG
>JBAXMF010000237.1:0-4344 GCA_037134435.1 Methanomicrobiales archaeon
CCGATCGGTCATCGGGTACCCGCGCAGAAACTGGTAAATCATCCGTACCCCTTCATTGAGCCCGGTGAACCCCATAATGAAGATATCAAGGACCAGGATGAAGATAATATCGATGATCCACGCAAGAAACCGTTGTCCAAATCCTGCATAATTCTCGGTGCAAATCCCAAAAGACTTCTTTTTTATCAGAAGTTTAGTTGCTGGTGCCGGTGGCGCAACTTTCACTTCTGCCCCGCACCACTGGCAGTATTTGCCAGAATCATCGGTCTTTTTACCGCACTTCGAACAAAACATTACTCCTTCTCCCGCTTTACGTAAAACATTGTCAATCTTATTCTTCAATGTATCGAACGGTTTTTATGTTTCCCCGGTATCATCCCACCAAGCACACCCGGTGATCAATTCGGCAGGGCATGGCTGCACACCGGACCCACGGGATCAAAAAACCTAATACTTGGCCGCATCCTCTCTACTATCAGTGTGATCATGAAAGTTATATCCACCATCGTCATCATTGCAGCCTGTATCATCCTGATTTTCAGTTCTGGCTGTCTCAGCCAGAATATAACACCGTCACCAGTAACGCAAGGTGTACCGATACCTACAACCCCCGCAACTGCCGTCACCTCACTCCCCGCACCCCTGCTGGTACAGACAGGAATCCCAACCGCGCAGCAAACGGTGAACGACCCCTTCCCTCAGAATGTCACAGACCTTCCGTCTGCCAATGCAATTGATATCGGGATCGAAAAAGACCGTGTGTATAATACGATAACCGTAACGTTCATCGGAGGCCCCGGACAGGTCCTTGTAAAGAATATCCTTGTCCGGGTAACGACCTCCGATGGGAATGTCGAGCAGAAAAATATCCTGATTGGAAACCAGGTCTCTACCGGGGCTTCTGTTGATATGAAAGGCACGCAGGGGTCTGACAGGGTTGAAGTCTTTGTGACACTCGGTGGTATCATGTACAAATTAAAAGATGAAAATATGGTTTATGGATACTATTAACGGGTTGTAATACCAGCATCCGGCGTTTCCCGGGTCAGCCTGTAATTTTTTTTACTAGTATTCCGGGGCCAGGCCAGCCAATTTTTCAACCGTTGTTATCGTGGCGCCTGGTTACCCCTCATGGACTTTGCTGCGTAGCGGTTCGTCAGGACAGAAAGGATCATCACGGTGGCAACGACCAGGCCTAAAACGAGCCATTGTTCTGGTCCTGCTGATCCCGTTGAAAGTTTCGCAATCAGGTTCATAGGGTTATCCGGTAATGCCAGGGAGAATAACATCAGGACAACGATTGCAGTCGAATAGACAAACTGGGCGGCTGTCCGTTCACGGTAGTACAGTGCGGTTATTGATGCCACAAGGATCAGGACCATCGCGACCATGGTTGCATATGCAAGGATCTGGGGTGCATTCACTATCACGATCCCGTTCAGCATCAGGAGGAACAGCCAGACACCTGCCTGCAGTGGCACAAGCACAAGTGCTGCGGCAACTTTTCCCCAGAAGATTTCATTTGCGCTGATCGGTGCTGATAACAGCGTTTCAAGGGTGTTGTTCTGGTACTCCTCAGTAATCAGGTCGATAACCAGTGCTGATGAAATAATTGCTGGCATAATAACGAGGAGCGGGATCAGGAGCCCGTAGACAAATTCATAGAAGTCGCTCCCCCCGGTACTTTTCGGAATGTCAAGCGGTACCGGTTCCTCGTCAATACGCTCTGCCCTGATCCGCCTGAGGTCCCCTTCGTACTTTACAAATTGTTCCTTTAATTTCACATCCACGACTGCCGCCTGCAAGTCATTTTTTATCGTGTACAGGGTTATTTTGACAGGATCCACGGCATCGGGTTTTGTATCCGGTACATACACCACTGCTGCAAGCTTCCGCTCCTTCAGGGACTGGAGCGCGGGGGCGAGTTCCATATCATAAACCCTGAGGCTGGTGTCTGATGCTAACATGTCCCGGAGATCTGAATCTGTACCGCTGTATGCGACGTGATAGTGGACGGTCGAATATTTGGAAAGTGCCGACGGATCATACATCGAAGTCAGCCCGACCATCAAAAAGGACGAGAACAACGCGATAAAGAGCTGGAGCAGGATAGCGAGCAGGATCGTCCGCTCATGCCCCAGCCCCTTTAAGTCTTTTTTCATAATCAGGCCGATATTTTTTACCTTCATGAGAACCACCCGAGGATAAGGTACATGTTATAAAGACAGTGGACCGCTACAGCTGCAAGGAGCCCGATTCCATACCCGATATCTCTACCTTTCTTGATAGACGCGGCAATAATGAGAACACAGGAAAAATGGAGGAGGAAGGGCATCCATAAGACCCCGATACTCGTGAAAAGGATACTGCCGAAGACCGATTCGGTGATCTGCGAGAGCGTAACAAACAGAAGGAGTTTTTCACCAAAGAGAAAACCGAGCGCCGTGACAAAGGACGCCCCCACGATAACCGGCCACGTGAAAAAGGCAGGGGCTTTCCTGATCATGGAATAGATACCCAGCGATTTCGCAATCTCTTCAATAAATGCCGCACCTACCAGGAGCAGTATCAGGGAGAGCGGCATCGGGAGGTTGAAGAACAGTACCAGCAGCATCAGCTGGACCATGAACACAAACGGGATCAGGAAGGCGTTGAACAGGAACAGGGAGAGATATGGCCGCTTAAACGAGAGAGTGGAAGCAATAAAATCACTGGTCTTCGCAAAGAGGTCAGACTGTGAAAAAAGCCGTTCTTCCCTGAAATTTACCACTCCGACGTAAAAGAGTACGACTGCAGAAAGCCAGAACAGGGAGGTTGAATAAAGGTAGTCGGTCGCCGTAATGGCCGTACCCTGCAGGGTGAGAACGATCAGGGTAAGCGGGGATATCAGGCTCACCACGTGGATATTCGCAAAAATGCTTGGGAAGAAAAGGTACGAGGTGGCAATGGTTGAGAAAAATATCGAGATGAATGAGAGTTCTTTGAAACTTCTCGATATCATGCCAATCAGGAGTGCAACGGCAAGGAAAAAGAGAATGACCGGGATAAGCGGGAGAACGATAAAGGGGGATGCCTTGATCCAGAGTGTAAGTAATGCCGAGATCCCGACCATTCCTACGAAATACGGGAGTGCCTTGCCGAGGATAATTGCAGACGGCCTCGCAGGGGTCGAGAGCAGGAGTTCCCCGCGGCGGCCCACACGTTCATTCATGATACTCATCATGTAAAACTGGGACATGAAGTAGAGTGGGAAGATGAACAGGAAGACCAGGATAATCGAATCAAAGGGCAACGGCGGGGAGAGCTGGTCAGGTGTTTTGTATGTACCGATGGGATTTCCCGAGCCTGAAAACATATCGGTATAACGGGAGATCTGGCTGTTCTGGGATGTGGACTGCTGAAGACTGCTCCTGAGTTCCTCGGCCGATATACCGATTGACGCGTCAGGTATGGCGACAGGTTCTACCGGGCCGGTTGGTGTCGGGGGTTGACTGGACCTTGGCCGCACCGATACCTGCTGGCCGGACTGGGTGGCGGCAAAATCCAGTTCCGATTTAATATACTGGACATCGATCCATAGCGGGTAGGCTGCAAACAGGTCAGATTGCTGGTTGTAAACGTTTGAGCGGTACTTTGTATAGTCACGATCCATCGTCTTCGCAGCAGACCTACCCCTGTCGGTATCATGGACATAGACCACGCGGTTGAAAACCATCAGGTCATAATAATCCTGGTAACGTTGTATTGTCCCCTTTTCAGCGAGATCAACAGAAAAACGTGCATCTCCTGATAATAATAACTGGATTTCCGGATCATCGGTGCCGACCGTGTAAATTCCGTCCTGGAGATGGAGACCGCTTTTCGCGGTAAACCCGGTTACGGCGATAAGAAGGACAATCAGGATGAGGGCAACCGGAAGTACATTTTTCCCCATGGTCCCGACAGACCGCTTAATCTCCCATTTTGCTATCGTGAAGATGTCCCGGGAATACCCCATCTACGCCTCTCAACTATCTGAATGGTATGTTCATCAGGAATATTACCGTAAAGTTGTATAACGGCTCTACCATTACAAGATTATTTTACTTGTTTTGATTCAATTATCGATGCGTTAAATAATGTATCCCTTTCATTTTAGGTCAAGATACATATGAGGCTGTAGACAATAAAATTTTGTACGGTGTTATAACCTCTTTGGGGACCGCCGGTCCCCGGCCGTCCGGGCAAACCCCGGTCCTTCACCGTAAACGGTGTTGCCTTGTTGTAACAGGTCGGCGCAGCGAGAGTCTGCGGGTACTACCGATGTCAAAGTGGATGATTTCATCTACGGGACCCGGATATTTG
>JBAXMF010000238.1:0-4340 GCA_037134435.1 Methanomicrobiales archaeon
CGGCAGAACGGCTCAATGTCATCGATGTCCCGCTTATAGTAAATGTGGGGGACGAGCGCGATATGGGTGTAGGACCCGGGTGTTATCTCCAGCTGTCGTGCCATAGAATCCTGGAGGTGGACCAGGGCATACATATTAGCCCCGGCTGCAGTCAGCATATCGTTACTCCGGAAGACAACCTTCATCTGGAGTTTGTTGTCCCTGATAATGCACTGGACCAGTTGCAGGCAGGGGCAATTCGCAAGTTTCTCATCTGAAACCGGGTTCCATGTTATTGCAAGCGCCCTCCTGCTCCGGGAAGAGGATGAAAGCTTGCGGGTCATATATGATACCTGGTCAATCTCGACGGGAGCCCCCTCGTGTGAGAGCGGTTCCCCCCAGTGAAAAAGCCGGCCATGGTAATCATACTCGAACACCGATTCTGACCCATCGATCAGGTCCTGTGCATATTTATCCATGAATCTCTGCTGGAATTTTGATGCAGGGCTCACCAGTGGTCCGGTTAGGGGGTTATCAACTTTCATTGCAACCTCCTCAAATTCTATTGTTGCCTCGTTCTCCTCGGTGACAAGAGGGTACCCCTTCTCGAGTATCATTTTTATTACCAGCTCGTGAGCACGGGAGATGCTTGGTGCCCTGATAATCCTCATACTTCAGATGTTGGGTACCGTCCTATATAGGGTACGACCTGTGAGTAATAAGTCCCCGGGATGTCATTATTATAATGGGACGTTTTCCTGAGATACGAATTCTTGACCCGTGTATGCCATGGTGCGCGTAACGGCAACGGTATTTAGGTACGTCAGGATTGCCCCGGAGCATGAGCCGGACCCCCGGGAAGATGAAATCCGGGGTGCAATAAACCCCGATATGGTCAAGCACCCCGTACATCTGCATAATAATCCCTGCGATCAACCAAAAAGGATATATTAGGTGTTCCACTAATATTGATTCATATTCCGTGATTCGGAGTATGGAGCACTGTGAACCGTTAATCGACAGGTGTCGAACCTGATCCGGTCTGGGTGCATTGGATTGAACGTAACAGAAACTATTTGGACATTTGAGTAAGGAGGAAAATATATGACTAAGCGATTAAGCATTGCACTGATGATGTGCATAGCTCTTACCCTTCTGGTTGTACCGGCGCTGGCAGCAACGCCTCTGCAGACCATTTATCCTGGTAAGGACGTATTCATCGGTGAACAGGGACTTACATTAATTAACGTGACCGCAGGGACCCAGCTCTCCTGGTACACCGGTACCCAGATTGTGGGTGCAAGTGCCCCCGCAGCAACCGTAACCGTTGGAAACCCAAACAGCTTCTATGTATCACCGACTGATTTCGTCGGACGTACTGGAAACTGGTATGTTGGTACCAGCTCTGTAGTAGGGATTGTTGTAAATGACCCCTCACAGAACATCATGGTGTACGACCAGAAGACCCTGAAGGACGTTACCGGGAAGAGCGTTCCGGGTGGAGATTTCCTTGTCTTCCGTATGGAAACAAATCTTAACGTGATTCCGGGAGAACGTAATTCTGGAAACACAGGATTCATGACCATCAAGGTCAAGACCTCTGACGGGACGGTATATACCGAACTCATCCAGAACGAAACTATCAAGCAGCCCCTGACCGGTCAGGCACCGAACACAATGCCATATTACTGGAACAAGATTCCGCTCGTTATTAACAGCGAAGAAGGGTGGGCAACCGGGTACGTCGGCACTGAAGGCCAGAGAGCCTACAAGGCAGGCGGCTACACGTTCTGGTCAGAGTGCAACCTCAACGGGATGAAGGATAACTACAAGGACGCATCCGGTAACGACTACACCGGAAAGACGATCACTGCAGTTAAGACCGTTACCATTGCAACTGACACAGTAAAGATCGAGGCCAGCAAGGACTCAGTCGTTCGTGGCAACCCATTCGCCGTGACCATCACGGGTAAGCCAAACACTCCATACTACCTCTGGCTCAAGGGCACTGGCTCCATGAGCGGTAACCCACTCGACCAGCCCCCCAGCCTGGTATCCAACCAGGAAGGCGTTGCAGTTGATGCAATCGGCGGATCATATCCGATTGGTCAGTACGTATTCCAGGGTTCAACCAAGACCATCCAGTCCGATGTACCCAAGTACTACGGCTGGACTGATGTGTTTGGTACCACCTACTATGCACTTGTCACACTGTCCAACTCCGGTACCCGTACCGTAGGGTTCTCGACCACTAAGGATACGAAGGACAAGAAGTACACCGTCCGTGTAGAGCGGCCAGAGCCATACAACCCGCCAACATCCAACACAGGCGCAAACAGGCAGTTCAAGAGTGACGAAGTCGATATCAAGGTTGAGAAGGGCGCAGTCACCATTGTCGCAGCCGGTACCCAGAACTACTTCCTCGGAGAAGAGGTCAAGTTCACCGGGACAAACTCAGAAACTGACTACACCTACTTGTTCATCACCGGTCCGAACCTTCCAACAAACGGTGGACAGATGACCAACCCACGGTCGCCAGTATACTATAATGTTGTAACCGGTGACGCATCGTCATTTGCCCCATCAGATGTCCTTGAGGACAACACCTGGGAATACAAGTGGCAGACCGCAAACTTAAACCTTGATGCAGGTACCTATACCGTCTACGCAATTGTAACTCCAAGCGACAAGAGCCAGCTCGCCGACACACAGTATGCAACGGTATCAGTCATCATCAGGAAGCCATTCATCAGCGCACAGGCATCACAGTCTGTAGTAGCAGCCGGTGATAAGCTCTACGTCCGTGGGACCGCTGCAGGACAGCCGACAAACGGTATTGCAGTCTGGATCCTCGGTAAGAACTATGTCCTCTACGACACCACCAGCGTGAACGCTGACGGAACGTTCGAGAAGGAAATTTCACAGGGCGTAACAAATGATATGTCCCCGGGACAGTACTTCGTGGTCGCACAGCACCCGATGTATAACGAAATCTTCGATGTATGGCCAGCGTCCGTACCAGGCTCCTTCACCAAGGACCTCGTCGTAGGTTCCTACCCGGTTAACGGAAACACCCTGTTCAAGTTACAGGGACCCGGCAGCCTCCAGGGATCTGACGCAGCAGAAGCACTCGTCCAGGCACTCAACAACCCAAGCGTTGATGATACCTATGCGAAGCTCCAGTTCCTCGTTGAAGTACCAAAGATCACTGTTCTCCCGGTAGGCGAGAAGCAGGTCGGCGACAAGTTCACCATCGTGGGAACCACCAACCTTGCAATCGATGATGAGCTCCTCGTTGAGGTAACCTCCTCGTCCTTCAAGCCAACCACAAAGACCCAGAGCGGTGAATTCAGCGGTGCAACAGGAACCGTAAAGGTCCAGAAGGGAACCGATGGCCTGAACAAGTGGTCCTTCCCAGTAGATGCAGCAGCATTCAAGCCCGATGAGTACATCGTGCAGGCAGCAGGCATCACTGTAACAGCACAGACCTCAACTCTGTTCAATGTCGTCGAGTTCAAACCAACACCCGTGCCGACCACCGTTGTAGTAACCACTGCACCGGTCGTCACAGCACCCCCGACCACCGTACCAGTGACAACAGCGACACCAACCAAGGCACCAACTCAGCCTGGATTTGGCGCACTGATTGCACTGATCGGTCTCGGAGCTGTAGCATTACTCGTAGTGCGCAAGCACTAACCTAAAAATCTAATTTTTTTTAGAGCGGCTTCCCGTAGAACTTGTGAACCGGGGCCATTAAAAACAGTTTTAGATGGTATTCCAGCAGAGCTGGCATTTCTTTATCAGATTTACACCTGTTCTCGAAAATTTTTGGGGCCATTCGGCAGGATTCTCATGGATGTCCTGTTCCTGCAAGGGATGACCTGGTGATTACTACACCCGTGGAAAATAACCGCCCCAAACGTTGCACTTAAACATTGGGCAGAAATGCTCGTTACCCGGGCTCGTCTCTTTTATGAGGTATAAAAACCCAAAGATAACACTACATATGATTAGCATTGCGATTGAGAGCCTGGCAGGGATTGGGTAATGAAATTAATATCACGGTTACTCGACATTGCAGACAGGGGCGTCCTTCTTAATACGACCGATGCGAGGAACCTCGGGGTCCTTCATGGGGACCGCGTACAGGTCCTTAACGAAGCATCAGGGATATCAGTGGCGGCCTATGTCGATATCACGGCGAGCCTTGTCCCCCCGGGAACGGTTGGTATCTACCGGGTCTGTAACGAGCGGTTATGCGTCGTCGATAGTGTCCCCCTTGAAGTCAGGGAAGCCGCACGACCTCAGTCACTTGAATATATTACGAAAAAGATGAACGAAGAGCGGCTGTCGAAAGA
>JBAXMF010000239.1:0-4333 GCA_037134435.1 Methanomicrobiales archaeon
TGACATCGGATAAGAAATTCAGCGTGGCAGGGCGTCCATCCCAGTCTATTACTACCGCGCTGAGCTCAACCCAGCAGGTGCTCCCCTCCTTTGAACCCACCCGGAACGGGTAGCGGTTGGGAAGTTCCTCACCGTTTAACCGCTTTTGGTACCGCTCCATCACCATGGCCCGGTCAATTGGGTTAATGATATCAGAAAACGGCCTGGACAGAAGTTCCTGCTCTGAATACCCGGTCACTTCGATTGCTCTTTGGTTGACCAGTTTCAGCATACCGTCCTGTGCCACGACAATCGCTTCATTTGCATGTTCGATTAACTGCCGGTATTTCTCCTCACTTTTCTTAAGAGCCCCAACCGCTTTTTTATTGGATACCGCCAGCCTGACCTTGTGGGTCAGCTCGGCAAACTGTGCTTCGGGGTCGCCGCCTTTCTGGAGATAAAAGTCTGCCCCTTCATTTAATGCCTCTATGACAACCTCTTCACGGCCTTTTCCGGTGAACAGGATGAACGGGATAGTATTGCCCAAACCCCTTACCTTTTTCAAAAATTCGATCCCGTCCATCCCCGGCATCTGGTAATCGGAGATGATGGCGTCGAATTGTTCATTGGCAAGTAGTTCCAGGGCTACAGGTGCCGAATCATACGTTACAACAGAAAAATCCCCGGTGTCCTCAAGGAATATCCTGCAAATATCAAGAAGGTCAGGTTCGTCATCGACGTAGAGGACACGGAGTGTACCTGCCATTATGCGCCCTCCCCTACCATACGCCACGTCCCCTTCGGCACCGTCATTTCGAACCGTGCCCCGTTACCCGGCTCGCCAGCCTCCCTGATGGAAATACCAGTGATGTCGAGGATTTCCCGGGATAAGGCTAAACCGAGCCCGGTATTTTTTCCGAATCCCCGCTCGAAGATCTTCTCCTTCTCGATCGCCGGGATTCCCACACCATCATCCTCACAGACGATGCGATGAACATCACCGGCTTCCTCAACAGAGAACCGTATCGTAGTGATCTTCCCCCCGTACCGAACTGCGTTATCCATCAGGTTGTAAAAGACCTTGACAACGAGCGGGTCGGCAAACACTTTTGCACCGACGGGGAGATTATTTTCCACCTTGACCTGCCCGTGCGGTACTTGCTTTGCTGTGGTATCCACGAGTGTGCGGCAATTCTGCCATGCCGGATCCTTTACGCCGATCTCCTCGTATTCCTTGGTGAACCGGACCATCGCGGAGATCCGATTGGCAGCAGTTGAAACCTTCTGAAAATACTCGTTGAATATGGCATCGGGCTGCTTACTATCCAGGAGTTCAAGATACCCCATCAGCACCGTCAGCTGATTATTGATATCGTGCCGGGTGATGCCGGAGAGGAGGGTGAGTTTCTTGTTTGTCTGGCGGAGTGCGTTCTCAGCCACTTTGCGCCCGGTGATGTCGCGGACGATTGATAGATCTACATCCCTTCCCTTGTAACGGAAGGTATGGGTACTGACTTCAACCGGGTAAATACTCCCGTCTTTTTTCCTGTGTGCGGACTCAAAAGTAGCATATCCGTCTTTCTTTAGTTTTTTCCTGACGAAAGGCATGATTTTTTTCGCAATGTCCTCCGGCACGATATCCCGTGGAGACATCGTTAGGAGATCTTCTTTTGAATATCCCAGCATCCGGACAGCTTTATCATTCACAAGAAGGTATTTACCAGGACCACCCGGCGTTCTTTCAAGAAGGAATACCGAATCGTTGGCATTGTCAATGACCTCCCGGAAAAGCAGCTCGCTCTCCTGCAGCGCCTCCTCCGTCTTCCTGATATCGGTAATATCACTGATCGCAATGCGGACCGTGACCATCCCATCGCTACTACCGGAGATCCGGACCCCTTCCAGTCGTGCGGGGAACATTGAGCCGTCACCACGCCTGATTATGGGGTGACAAATCAGTTTTTCCCCCTTGTTCAGCACATTTACGAAATCACGGTGCCACTGTTCAGAATCTGTTTCTGCGAAAAATTTACTGAATCGTGTCATTAACAGGTTGTTTCGCTCAACACCGAGGAGCACCGCACCGGTGAGGTTCACGTCTGTAATGAATGCCTTGTCGCTGATTGTGAAATAGCCGATCGGAGCGAATTCATAGAGGTCAAGGTACTTGTCCCGTGACTCCTCCAGTGCGAGCTGCGATTTCCTGAGCTCTTCAGCCTGGGTCTCAAGTTCGATCTGGTGCACCCATAGCTCGTGGATGAGTTCTCCCGTTGTCTTCCCCGCGAAATTCAGAGAACTTTTCGGGGATCGTGAAAGCTGCTTCTCTGCGTCATCCCTCAATGAACGTTCGATGCCCGGGGGGTCCGTATCCTTATCTTCTACTTTTTTCCCCTTTTTCTTTCCAGCAGCCATTTTCAGTCTCCCACCCCTGCCCGGCTCGCCGGTCTCTGCAGTTTTTATATTGGTGATCGAGAGGAACTCCCGTAAAAATACCAGGCCAAGACCGGTGTTTCGACGTAGAGGACCCTGATTTTGTCTACCATTATGCACCATTCCTTTCTATGTTACGGGGTTTGTGTCCCACACCTGGAGTTCCGGGTGACCTGATATTTGCATTCAGGAAAGAGAATCTACCCTGTTCTGAGCTGATATATTGTCGATGCCAGATCACGTTTTTGCTTCCTCCATCGTTCCAACAGGAGGGGTGCCAGGGGTGTACCATTCTCCAATCCTGTTACATGGTATCAGCGCATTCCGGGATGCACTATCGGCCGTAGGCCTGTTCACACGCAAAAAAACCTCGACGTCAGCGTTAAGCATTTGCTTTGGGTCCCATTACGTTTCGCCAGGCGCACTTGTAAATGATGATAGGGGTACACGGGTTTAATAGTTGTGAAGAGAGTTTGCGGAAGTACTATCTACCTGCCATCGGTATGGACAAATGGTCACCCGGCGAATGGCGCCCGGCTTTCCGGGCAAGCGTTTGCATCCGGCGGGATAATTCTGCTCTTCTGACTGATCTCCCGGATCATCGAATCAGTATTGCCCGGATGTGCACCATATTTTCTTTTTATTTCTGCAATAGAAAATTACTGATGTCAACTTTTCACCGGGGGTCCATCCGTGTAGTGACAAATCTGCTGATTCTTACCTTTCCAATACGCTATCCCGGACCCATGTGTCAATGATGATGACGATGTTAATCCACTCCAGGACGGACATACTCATCTAACCATGGGTCTGCTCCCAAAGCCGGAGGGCTGGAGCTTTTGCCGTTCTTCATCGAGGTACATAATTGCTGCATCGCTTGGTGGAAACACCCCGACCCTCAGTTATCTGGTTGAGCCCGTGTTACGTAGGGCCCACGGACCTGGACTGTCATTTTGCTATTCGTCCCTGGAGATTTTTTTCCGGGTACGGAGAGGGGGGACGGACATTGAAACGGCTTTTGCCCTACGTTATAACGTATAGGTTGCGATAAAAAGATCTATAAAACTCGAAATAGATGTTGTCAACGGGGGGTTCAACATCAGCGAGGACGTAACGGTGGATGTCATCGTTCGCGGAGACGTTTGATGTGGCGTGGGTAAGACGGGGGCATTGATACCGATTCCCCCTTTTTGGCGGGTTTATTCTATTATCATCAATAGCTGGGCGTTTGTCTGACACTCGCCAGAAAAAACGATAATATTATGTCTCCCTTGTAGAATCCGGGGCACCATGTATTTCTTTCTGGTATTCGATATATGAGTAGATGATGGTGTAGCTTGAAACAAATAAGATCGGAAACATAATGATCCAGACCGCATAATCCTGGAACAGTACTCCCAGGAAACATACAATTCCTGCAATTTTAAACAACTTTCCGCCAAGGAGATGCGTTTTTTTCCAAACGGATTCGCTGCTAAGTGTCCAGGGGGTCCTGATCCCGACAAACCAGTTTGGCTCTGCATGCCCGATAAGGAACCCAAGATAGATGAACAATACACCGAATAATAGGGGAAATGTTAGATTGGGGCTGATATGGATCCCAATGCTCCACAAGATTATCTGCACCTGGATAACAAGCAGGTATACAACAAATACCAGGATGAAACCATCGTAATATCCCCTGAATTTATCATAATTCTTTTTCAACGGGTCAATCCCGGGGAGTACCATCAGGAGGGCAACAAATCCTGCCATGATAAAAGGAACAAGGAAGAGGCCCCAGAACTTCGACATATAGCCATTTACCTGCCCCGCCGCATTCCAGTGGGAGGGGATCAGGTCTGGCATGAAGGGATAGACTACAATGGTTGCAATAAAAGTAAACAGCAGACCCGTAATAATACCGAATCTAATCAGTTTCATC
>JBAXMF010000240.1:0-4330 GCA_037134435.1 Methanomicrobiales archaeon
AATCCGTCGAAGAGGTGGAGGCGGATGATATGAAAGACATCGAAGTTCTCATGAAACGTATTGGTGTCCGGAATGATAGTACGCCATCGTCAGTGTCACAACCTTCAGTGCCTCCTGGTCAGGTGGGTGCAAGTCCCGAGATCCCTGTTCCCCCCTTCACCCCTCCACCCGAAATCCCGCTATCCGATTCCCCCTCCATAAAACCAGGGTCCCCGCCAGTAATGACACCTGCTGCAGCCAGACCTGTAAATCCTGATAATCCTGTGCCGACCATGAAAGTAGCCAGGACAATGTGGTCAGATGATATAACCGAGCAGGACGAAAAAATTGTCAGTATCGACCAGATTAGGGGCTTAAGCGGCTTAATCCTCCCTAAAGGTGTGACATTTGAGATAGACGCGTTGCAACTGAAGAGCCGGATCTCGCCATTTGCCATGGCAGATGGTAGTGTTCAAGAAGAAATCGATAAAATATGGCAGGCCGGACTCCCGGCAGGTGGCCTTTCCAGTATACATATCGATCAGGAAGGGGATGGATCCGCAACGGCGGAAAAGGGCGGGTTCCTGAATAAATTCAACCTTTTCAAACTGATCCAGCGTGAGACCGTGGAATACAACCCGAAAATCCATGGCCCGCTCATCGATCTGGTAATGACACCAAGGGCCGGTGTCGAGGAGCTGGAGTTTTATCCTGTCAATGAGCCCTATGCCTATATCCGGGTGGTATATGACAACTCCACTCACGAATACACGTATACTGTGCTGGAACCCGTCCTTTCGCCGGGGGAAATGGACCTTTTCTCAGAATTAAAAGAACGGATCTTTGAACGGCTCGATGTCAACTCAAGGGATATAGTTCCGGAATTTGCCAAAATTACCCTTATAAAAGTGACCGATGACATCATTGCAGATTACGGCCTGACATTGACTCCGGTCCAGAGGGCAAAAATTCTCTATAACATGGAGAAGGAATTCCTCGGCCAGGGCCTGATAGACCCCATTATGCATGACAAATATATTGAGGATATATCCTGTGACGGGGTCAATTCATCAATATTTGTCTATCATGCACGGTACGAGTCAATGAAATCCAACTTGCTATTCACCAACGCTGAAGAACTGGACTCATTTGTTACAAAACTCGCCCAGAGGTCCGGGAAATATATATCTATTGCAGCTCCGATGCTTGATGCGACAATGACCGATGGGTCGCGTATTCAGATGACACTCGGCCAGGAAGTAACGGCACACGGGTCCACATTCACCATCCGTAAATTCAAGGACGAACCAATCACCCCGACCGACCTGATCGAATGGCATACCTTTTCACCCTTGTCAATCGCTTTTCTCTGGCTCGCGGTAGAAACAGGGAAATCCCTGATCCTTGCCGGTGGGACGGCATCCGGGAAGACAACAGCGCTGAACGCGCTTGCTCTGTTTATCCCGCCGCTTGCCAAGATCGTCACCCTTGAAGATACGCGGGAATTAAAACTCCCGCACCCGAACTGGATCCCGAGTATTACCCGGGCATCGTTCGACTCTGAAGGCAAGGGGGAGATCGATATGTATGAACTCCTAAGGGCCGCACTCCGTCAGCGCCCGGAGTACATCATTGTTGGTGAAGTGAGAGGGAAAGAGGCCCAGACCCTGTTCCAGGCGATGAGTACAGGGCACGTGACCTATTCAACAATTCACGCGGATTCGGTTGCAAGCGTTGTCCACAGGATTGAAAACCCTCCGCTTGATGTCCCGAGAAATATGCTGTCCGCTCTGGACCTTGTCTGTGTCCAGGTGCAGGCACGGGTGGGCGGTCAGAGGATACGGCGCAATAAACAGATCATCGAGATACTCGATATTGACCCACGGACGAACGAGTTGATCACAAACGAAGTATTCAAATGGAGACAGGCGACTGATGAAATTACCTATTCCGGCAAATCCTTCATATTAGAAGAGATCATGGAAGAGAGGGGGTGGAATGAGGAGCGGATCAGGGAAGAGCTCAAGAGAAGGCAGGAAGTCCTTGAATGGATGCGCATCAAGAAAATCCGGCATTTCAGGGATGTTTCCAATATCCTTGTCTCGTATTTCCGGGACTCGGAAGCCGTAATGCAAAAGGTAAGGGCTGAACTGTATGAATAGCTACGAACGCTTCTGCTTCAATCTTCTTGGAAAGAGAGTAAAAGCACGGCGTGAAAAATATTCAGAATTACGAAAAGACCTGCTGTCCTCCCGGATGCAAACTCCTTTTGAGGTATATCTCTCAACCGCATTTGTCACCTCAATACTTGTCGGTCTCCTTGCTGCAGTTGGGATTGGGGCTGTTACATTTATTTTCCAACTTACGAAACTTATCACCTATCGTGGAGCTGTCCCGGACGCGCTTGTCCCTATTGCAAATTATAGTCTTTTACTTGGGACCGTTGTGGTGACAATACTATCTCTCCTGATTTTCGGAGGGTTGACCTATATGATCTACAACCTGTATCCATCCTTTATCGCCGGTAACCGGCGCAGAAACATCGATGCAACCCTTCCCTACGCAATTAATTACATCACTGCGATGTCGACAGCGGGTATCCCGCCGGCCGAGATTTTCCGCCAGCTGGCAGATAGTAAAATTTATGGTGAGAGCTCTGTTGAAGCCCGGTATATTGTGCGGGAAATTGACATGTTTGGAAAAGATCTCATTGATGCGCTTAGAATTACCTCCGTTTCCACGCCAAGCGCGAGAATGAAGGAATTTATACAGGGCGCGATGGGAAGCATCTCCAGCGGGAGCAACCTGACTGTTTATTTCAGAACGAAAGCCGAGCAGTATTCGGTCGAAAACCGCCATACCCAGAAACTCTTCCTTGATACCCTTGGTCTTATTGCTGAGTCATATGTAACTGCAATGGTGGCAGGGCCGCTTTTCCTTATTATTCTCCAGTCGATTATGTCGGTTATCGGGAACAATGCAAATCCTATCTTTCTCTTTGTGATTATCTACATGATGATCCCGCTTGGGAGTATCATGTTCGTCATTATGATCAGTGCAATGACTCCGGAGGCTTGAAATGGGTTGGAAAGATAGAATTCCGGGTTTGGGTGGAAAAAAGGGCATTCCCAAAAGCATACCCGGAAAACGTGTCAGTTATTCTGATGATGCGGAAAAGGAAATCGAAGAAAAACTCGAATATGACCGCGCTCACAGGATAGGGTTTGGCCGGTTTATCCGGCATCCCCTGAAGGTGCTTACGGAACAGCCGATTAACATTCTCATCGTGTGTGCACCGGTCTCCCTGGTGTTCTTCCTCATCAGTACTGTGATCATGATCCGGCAGTATGGCCTGTCCGTAATGTTCACGACAACAATTATTGACGATATCGCGGTCATTTCAATCCTGATTGCCATAGGTCCTCTTGCAATTCTCCAGACAAGGGAATCAAAACGAATTAATAACCTCGAAGAAGCACTCCCAAATTTCTTCCGTGATTTAGCAGGAATGAATGACAGTGGTATGACACTCCCCAACGCCGTCCACCTCGTATCTGCCGGTGAATACAGCACGTTAACGCCTTTTATTCGTAAAATGGATAGCGAAATGTCGTGGAATGTGCCATTTGTCCAGGCAATGTACCGTTTTGGGCAGCGGTTGCGTACACCGCTTGCAGACCGGAGTGTCGACCTGATTGCGAAGGCAAGCAGGGCTGGCGGTGATGCCAGTGAGGTGCTCCGTGCTGCGGCGAATGATACCTATGAATTTGTGAGTCTTAAAACTGAGCGGAACAACAACATGATGATCTATGTTGTTATTGTGCTGGTATCGTTCCTGGTGTTCCTGTTTGTTATTTTTATACTGGTCACAACATTTCTTACCACGATGGCAACCGCAGCCCAGGCAGGGGGACAATCCGGTCCACAGTTCATAAAAAACCTTAATCTTTTCTTTTATAAGAGATTGTTTGCCCATGCCGCCATGATCCAGGGAATATTTTCAGGACTCGTCGCCGGGCAGATGGGTGAAGGTAGTGCAATTGCGGGCCTTAAATATTCTGCGATCATGTTGTTGATTGCATGGATTTCGTTCCGGTTCTTTGTGTGACTGCGAAAATTATCTGTGTGAATTATACCCGGGACTTAAAACACCCCCGGGTGCATTAATCCCCTCTGGATAAATTCTGCTCAACGTATAGTCGAAAATGGGTGGGGCTGGATGCAGTCGCATCATCCGATTTGTATTGAAAGCCCTGTTTTTTTCAAAGGTTAAAAAAAAGAAAGACTTCGATGTGAGAAATAGCGAAACTAGGTACTACTTCATCACCCGTCAGAGGATCCCCATATCAGA
>JBAXMF010000241.1:0-4330 GCA_037134435.1 Methanomicrobiales archaeon
GGGCTGGAAGCTCCTCTTCGGTATCCTTGGTATTATTGCCGGTATCGCTATCCTTACCTACCCATTGTATAGTACGTTTGTCGTCCCCTACATATTCATCATCCTGGTGGGAGTATGGGGCCTCATTATGGGATTCATGGGCCTCTTCGCAGCCATTAAGGGTGGTGGGTGGGGTGCCGGTATTATTGGTATCCTCCTGATTATCTTCGGGTGTTTAATCCTCGCCAACCCGGTTGTAAGCACCTTATTGCTTCCATTTGTCCTCGGGGTATTCGGCATTGTGGGTGGAATTTCCGCAATTATCGGTGCCTTTATGATCAAAGGCCAGATTGAAAAAGCAGCCTGAAGTTCTTTTATTACTTCCTTTTTTTATAAAATATTCCACCATGGTTGGTGCGTCTTTTTATTATGTTAATTCTTGAAATCGTAGTAAATATTTTTTTTGAGGCCTCACGGTTCAACGGCTTTTTCAACAGGATCCGTAACCCAGGTCTCCTATGTAAGACCTGGTGTCGACTTGCCTGCCGGGAATAGCGGATTTTTCAACGGACCGGGACCGTGAAGGTATCTCCAACTTCCCACGTGCCTTTTACGGTATTGATCTCTTTCTCTACGGCATCGAATGTCCCTTTGTCTTTATGAACGGTAACAAGAAGGTAGCCGAATTTCTGATCCGACGCGTTGACAGGATGAGTCGGATATTCAAGTGTAAATACCGGATCGACCTCTGAAGGGATGAACGGATCTGCAGGTGCCCCACCATTCCCAACGAGAACCTGTTGCACTCCCTTTGACTCTGTCCGGACATAGGTGTGGACATGCCCGCAGAAATAGGCAACGACGTGGTTTTTCACGAGGCTGTTCCAGAATATGTCACGCTGTTCTGGATGAACCGCGATACCCAGTTTAAATTCATCCATATCACTGGACACATTGTATGCGGGCGTATGCCCTATGACAAACATGAACGGCCGTGTGTCCGTCGTGAGTTGTTCATCCAGCCAGCTCTGGTTCACGGTTTCTTTGATACCGTTGTGTGGATAATATTCATCGAGGGCAATAAATTTTGCATCATTGTACCTGATAGAATACGTCAGTTTCTCTTCACCGGGCGGACCGTTTGTCGGTATCCCTGCTGCTACAGTTGCCCGATAGTCGGTAAGAAGGGCAGGAATCAAAATATTATCCCCTCCATCTTTGTGATTCCCCCTAATAACATACAACGGTATACCCGTCCGCGTCGAATAATTATAGATTGGAGAGACCGCATCCATCCAGTTCCCGAATTGGACCGTGTAATTTTTCTCTACCGGAGATGGTGGTATTATGACTATCCCGTTGATCAAATCGCCGCCAAAAAAGACAAGGTCCGGTTTTTCTGCGGCAATCCCTTTGGCAATCGTGTTAAGGTACGGACTAATACCGGTTGTCGTATTTAGCTGGTCGCGGGTATCCCGCAAGATCACGAATGTCCAGGTGGTGGTGGGACTCGTGGTAGGGGTAATAGTCGGAGTCGGAGACAATGTTGGAGTGGGCGTTGGGACAGGATCTGACGAATCCGATGAATAGGATTCGGAATTGAAGGTCGTTCGGGGTATTGTTGTAGCCACTGTAGTAGGGGGTTTGGGGGTTCGGGTTGTATTGGGTTCGCCTGTAGTGGCGATGAATGTTGTCGGTTTAGTGGTCGAGGATGCTACCCCCGAAACCGTTACCGACGGCTGGGCAACAGTTGTCAGTACCGTTTTCGGGACTGCGGTTGTTGGGACCGGAGTCTGCACGGCTGTCTGCTGCTGAGTACATCCGGTAAGAAGGAGAGCAGAAATAACAACTACTACAAAAATGAAAACAACGCGTTTATGCAAAAGAATCACCCATATCGAAAGCGTTTCAGCGTATTAACGTAACGATTTACGTATTTCATTTTTCATGGTTATGCCTTTCCAGATCAAACAAATGAAGAAGTCGCTTTGCCTGAAGGTGGTTTCTGGACCGATGAGTTTGGGCAGATCACAGGGGACTGGTCAGGTTCAACAATTACGGGCGAGTCTTTCAATGTCAACGAAAAGACCTCACATCCCCGGTCCCGAAAACCCGTCCCGGCCAGTTCGAGTTTCGCATCCCGATCAATGCAACCGGAATAATAATACCGATCACTTCCTTTATTGGTACTATGGTTAACAAAAAAACCAATGCTATAGAGGCGACTTCAATACCTCCCACAACCTTCGATTACACCAAAGATTCATCCGATTCACCAGGAACTGCCCCACAACCCGATCTTACTGTTGTGAAGACTGACACCGGGTATATTTCGGGACTTCAACAGAACGTGCTGCGTGTTTATCTCGGTATCCCATTCGCAGCTCCTCCGACAGGAGACCTGCGATGGAAACCTCCCGCACCTGTACAACCCTGGACCGGCATTAAGGAAACGAAATTCTTTTCAGCGAATCCTTTCCAGCCGCCATTACCCAGGTCGCCTCCTGCCAGGATGAGCGAGGACTGCCTGTACCTCAATGTCTGGACCCCTGCGCAGAGCGCCAATGAAAAACTTCCCGTTATGGTCTTCTTTTATGGCGGGGGATTCGCCCAGACCGCTCCCTATGGCACGATTGAGGTATACAACGGGACAACCCTTGCGAAGAAAGGTGTCACTGTCGTGACGACCAATTACCGGCTTGGTCCCCTCGGGTTCCTCGCCCACCCGGATCTCGATAACGAATCTGCGAAGAATGTCTCGGGCAATTACGGGATCCTCGACCAGGTTGCAGCGCTCCAATGGGTCCAGCGGAATATAGGGGCATTCGGTGGGGACCCCTCACGAGTGACGATATTCGGGCAATCGGCAGGAGCGGAAAGTATCTTCATTCACCTGGTAAGCCCGCTGAGCACGGGGCTTTACAGCCAGGCAATTATCCAAAGCGGCCCACTCCTGAACAACGATACGATTATCGATGCCGTCAATTCAAAAGCCGACGCTGAGCAGTTTGGGCAGGACTATGCGAAAAGCCTCGGCATCTCCGGTCCTGATACCATTGCACAGATGCGGAACGTGAGTGCAAAAGACCTGATTAATGCGATTCCGTGGCCGGAATCCTCATTCGACCGCCTGACCCCACGCCATTTCGAACCGACGATTGACGGTTGGGTTCTTCCCGACTACCCGAAGAACTTGTACCTTCTCCACCGTGAGAAGCCGGTCCCCCTGATGCTCGGGACGAACGCCAACGAAGGGTTCACCCTGGTCGCAGATGCGAACCTGACCGTTCAGGAGTACGTGGCGTTTATCACATCCCGGTTCGGGCTGAATGCACAGGTGATCCTTTCACGATATCCTGCCAATTCGACAGATGAGGTACGGATTCGCCTGAGCCAGATAATGACCCGGTATGACTTTGCCAATGCAACGAAATTTGCAGCGGGATCGATGGCAGACCTGGACAGGAATACATACCTTTACCGGTATTCCTATGTCCTCCCGGGACTGAACATGGGAGCATTTCATGGCAGTGAGACCTTCCTGTTGTTTGGGACAACGATGGTTCACCCGGACCCGGATGTTGCAGCCAATATAGTGGACATCTGGACCCGTTTTGCAAAGACCGGCAACCCGAACGGCGGGATGAATGTTACCTGGCCCAAATATACCAGGGCTGAGGACCGGTACCTCGATATCAATACCACACTGTCCGTTTTGAGCGGTTACTAGGCCGAGTTCTGCCAAGTTCTCGGCATCTGACCTTTTTTTAAACATTACATCACTGATCGATGCCACACTGTAGCAGCGATTTGATAATTCCGAAACGATTTCTGATATCCTTTGACGATTTTATCATTTTGATAATTACACTTAAAATACATCGTAATTGTGTAGCTGCCGATAACCATACTGGACCATACTGATAGTGATAAAAATCCCCACGATGATTGTCATCATATTTTTAAAAAAAGAAAAACCCCATCAAGGTGATATGAAATGCTCGTTTTTTTTTTTAAGTGGAATACGATGCAGGAATCTTCTTCAGATTAGTGATTTTTATATTCCATTGGTGAAATCATGATATTTTTCTACCAAACTCCATTTTACCCTTCTCCTTTTTATGACTAAAAGGGAACGTGATCTTAATCTTGATGTGGTTTCTCTTAGGCATTGCCAAAGAATGGTGGTTTCCCTGGGGATGCAAAACGGGATATTATTAGTACCATAGGACACTCATGACAAAATCCAAAAGTCTCTCACACTCGAAAATCCGGTAATAGGGCACTTAAATGTATCATAGTGGCCATTAGCGGGCTATAAAAAAATCAGGTAATTATGATGGGGAGTGTA
>JBAXMF010000242.1:0-4327 GCA_037134435.1 Methanomicrobiales archaeon
AATGACGAAGGAGTGGGTATTGGTGCCATTGAATCCATACGGGATATCACGGAACGAAAAAGGGTGGAGAATGAGCTCCTTAAGAAAAACGAGGAACTCATCATTTCCTTTGAGCAGATTGCTGCAGATGAAGAGGAGTTGCAGGCGCAGTTTAATGCATTAAAAGAGGATCAGCAGCTGATTCAAAAAAACGAACAGGACTACCGGAGCATCTTAGAAAATATCCAGGATGTCTACTACCGCAGCGATGTGCAAGGCAATCTTATTCTTGCAAGTCCATCTCTTGCAACACTGCTGGGTTATGCATCAGTATCGGAACTGTACGGGAAAAGTATCGCAGAGACCCTGTATTATAAACCAGAAGAACGGGAAAAAGTCCTCGCGGATATTCAGAAGAACGGCTCAGTCACCAATTACGAAGTGACATTTAACAAACGGGACGGGACACCGGTTATCATCTCTACCAGCAGTCATGAGTATTTTGATTCTGACGGAAACTACCTTGGGGTTGAGGGTATATTCCGGGATATCACGGAACGAAAAAGGGCAGAGGATGCCTTGAAACAGTCAGAGGAC
Source organism: Methanomicrobiales archaeon (assembly GCA_037134435.1). Classification (GTDB taxonomy): domain Archaea; phylum Halobacteriota; class Methanomicrobia; order Methanomicrobiales; family Methanospirillaceae; genus CAIKOD01. The sequence goes on from JBAXMF010000242.1 coordinate 577, forward strand.
CTGTACCGGACGATCTTTGAGATAACCGGTGCTGCCACGATTATTATTGAAGAGGACACAACAATTTCGCTGTCAAACACAGGGTTTGCAAAGATCTCAGGCTTTTCCATTGAGGAATTGGAGGGCAGGAAAAGCTGGACAGGGTTTGTGGTCAAAGAAGACCTCGAACGGATGAAAAAGTACCATAATGACCGCCGTGATGATACTTTTCATGCGCCGGATGTCTATGAATTCAGGTTTATCACCAGGTATGGTGAAATCCGGCACTGTATCGTTCATGTCGGGGTGATTCCCGGAACAACACGGAGCGTAGCATCCGTTGCGGATATTACTGAACGTGTGGCGATGGAACAGACGCTTCGGGAATCCGAGAACCTGTACCGGACAATTTTTGAAAATACCGGAACTGCAACGATCATTATTGCACCGGATACTACCATACTGCTCGCCAATGCTGGCTGGGAGAAACTGACCGGGGTCCCCCGGAACGAACAGGAGAACAAGCTCAGCTGGACGGAGTTTATCGACAAAGATGATGTCGATCGGATGAAACAGTACCATTTCGCGCGACGGAACGATCCTACCCTTGCCCCGAGAGTCTATGAATGCAAACTTATTGATGATAAAAAAACTGTCCATCCCTGCTTTGTGCATGTAGACATGATCCCGGGCTCCAGGAACAGCGTGGCATCGCTTGTGGATATCACTGACCGTGTCCTTGCAGAGCAGACGCTGCTCCAGAGAAATGAAGAACTCAATGCGGCATATGAACAGCTGACCGCTACTGAAGATGAGATCCGAAGGTTATACAATAGCCTGGAAAAGAGAGTTGACGAACGCACGGTTGAACTGCATACAGCAATTACTGCTCTTCAGTCAGAGGTCAATTCACGAGTGCTTGCAGAAGATGCGTTGCTCCAGGCAAACAAAAAGCTCACCCTCCTCTCTTCCATCACGCGGCATGATATTAACAACCAGCTTCTCGCACTGAATGGGTTACTGGTGTTATTACACCGAAAAGTCCCGGACCCAGGTCTTGAGGACTATTTCACCCGGGTCGCAAAGGCAAGCTCCCGGATCTCTGCGATGATCCAGTTCACCAAGGAGTACGAACAGATTGGTGTTCATGCCCCTGCCTGGCAGGTCTGCCGTACACTTGTGGACACTGCGGCAAAACTGGCACCGCTCGGAACGGTTATGGTGAAGAACGATCTCCCTGCCGGTGCAGAAATATTTGCCGATCCGCTGGTTGTCAAGGTGTTTTACAACCTGATGGATAACGCGGTGCGGTACGGCGGGAAGATCACTACGATACGGTTCTTCTCTCTGGAATCCGGTGATGATTATCTCATCGTGTGCGAGGACGATGGTGATGGTATCGTTGCAGCGGAGAGGGTAAAGATCTTTGACCAGGGTTTCGGGAAGAACACCGGTATGGGATTGTTCCTATCCAGGGAGATCCTCTCTATCACCGGGATTACAATCAAAGAGACTGGTGAGCCGGGGAAGGGAGCACGGTTTGAGATAGCGGTATCGAAAGGGGTGTGGCGGTACCAATCCCCGGGTGACCTGGCATGATCTTAGTCCTTCTCGTTGATGATGACCCCGACCTGCCGGGCAGTGCACGTATCTACGCTGAAGGGCAGCATGGTTTTCGTATCGAGTGTGCGTCCTCCGCAAAAGAGGCGCTCGGCATGTTACAGGAAACAGCATTCGACGTGATCGTTTCCGGGTACCAGATGCCTGGCATGAACGGCATCGAGTTCTTAAAAAAACTTCGTAAAAATAACAATGCCATCCCCTTCATCATCTTCACCGGCAGGGGACGGGAAGAGATTGCCATTGAGGCCCTCAATGCAGGTGCAGACTTCTATCTCCAGAAAGGTGCTGATCCGAAGGCGCAGTTCGCCGGGCTTTCCCATATCATCCGGAAAGTAGTCAGGCAGCACCGGGCAGAGGAAGAACTCGGGAAGAGCGAGGAGCGGTACCGCAGGATTTGCGAGGGGTTGACCGATTACCTGTACACGGTCCGTGTCGAGGATGGCCGGGCGACTGCCACAACACATGGTGCAGCCTGTCTCGTGGTGACGGGCTACACCGCAGAGGAGTTTGCATCGGACCCCTATCTCTGGATACGCATGGTACACGATGATGACCGTGACCGTGTCATACGTCACTTTGGCGGGGTCCTGTCAGGGAAGCAGGTCCCCCCGGTTGAACACCGGATTGTACGAAAAGACGGGCAGGTCCGCTGGGTGCGGGATACCCCGATCCTTCAGTTTGACCCTGACGGCAGACTCATCGCGTACGACGGGGTGGTAAAAGATATCACCGAACGCAAAGTGGAGGAGGTGGCACTTTCGCGCCTGACCGAATTCCAGAAGAGCGTCATTTCCAATGCACGGGTCTGGCTGAGCGTTCTTCTGCAGAGTGGAAAAATTCTCATGTGGAATACCGCCGCAGAGGAGATAAGCGGGTACGGTGCTGAAGAGGTCATCGGGCAGAAGGAGATATGGAAAAAAATCTACCCTGATAAGGAGTACCGGAAACAGGTTACCGACACCATCGCCCGGATTATCCGTGATAAGAACTATCTCGAAAATTTCGAGACAACGATTCTCTCAAAGCAGGGTGTAAAGAAGGTAATTTCCTGGAATACCAGGGGTATCCCCGATGCAACCGGGAATGAATCCAGTTATATTGCTATCGGGGTGGATGTAACAGACCGGAAAATGGCAGAAGACGCGCTTCGGGTCCACGCAGAGATTGAGCGGAATATGTCTGAAGCGGTGTACCTGATTCGCGTGAATGACGGTATTATTGTCCACACCAACCCAATTTTCGAGCACTTGTTTGGGTACGGTCCAGGCGAACTGGTCGGCAGGCATGTAAGCGTTGTCAATGCCTCAATCGATAATGACCCAAAAGTAGTTGCAGACAGGATTATTCGCGACCTGGCAAAGACCGGCATGTGGAGCGGCGAAGTACTCAGTATCAGAAAAGATGGTTCCACGTTCTGGTCCCATGCCAATGTTCTGACGTTTGAGCATCCCAGGTTTGGCCAGGTCTGGCTTTCGATGCACCAGGATATCACCAAGCGCAAAGTGGCAGAGGAGGAACTTCGCAACACAGAGCGACGCCTCGGTGACCTAATAAATTTCCTCCCCGACGCCACGTTTGCGATCGACCGTGAAGGAAGGGTAATTGCGTGGAACCGGGCGATCGAAGAGATGACCGGCATCCGTGCAGAGGATATGCTCGGGAAGGGGGACTACGAGTATGCACTCCCCTTCTACGGGGAACGCCGACCGATCTTAATCGATCTCGCCATGATGCAGGACCCCGGGGTGCTGAAACAGTACACCTCGGTGCGAAGGGACGGTGACGCCCTTACTGCAGAGACCACCCTGGATCACCTGGGCGGAAAAGACGTCTACCTCTGGGGGAAGTCGATCCTCTTTAAAAACGACCAGGGTGATGTAGTCGGGGCGATTGAGTCTATCCGGGACATCACCGATCGCAGGACGGCAGAAGAACTGCTCAGGGAGAGCAGGGAAACATACCGGGAACTGGTGGAGAGCATCAGCGATGTCATCTTTGAGATCGACTCCGGCGGGATAATCACCTATATCAGTCCGGTTGTTTACAAAGTGCTGGAATTTGAACCTGGAGAGATGGTTGGGAAAAACTTTATTGACCTGAATAGCAGAAAAATATAACTCACTGAATTCTCGTAAAAAAATTAACTGAA
>JBAXMF010000243.1:0-4326 GCA_037134435.1 Methanomicrobiales archaeon
CCTGGCGAAATTTTTGCATACGCCCCGGCCTGATAATGAATCGGTAAAGGACGAAGACTTCACCCCGTCACACAACAAAATTAGACAATTGAGCGGACATGTGCTTGCCGGGTTTGTGACAGCCCGCGCAGAAACTTCCGACCGGACATGCGTGGACCTTGTCCTGGATTTTATCCGTTCTGTTGCTTTCCGGCCTTCAGGGAGGGCAGACCCCGCTCCCGGACAACTCCGGGAACTTGAACGAAACGTCCAGGAACATGAACAGCTGCTCCGGGCCGTTACGGGGCAGTATACATGGCGGGCCACGCCGATGCCACCCGGGTCGGGTGGATACAGGCCGGTTGCTGACCTCTGGCCTGACAGGTACTTGTTCATCTATGACCAGGAAGAGATGGCGTACCGGAGTCCTGATGCGTCAAAAGCACTCGTGATGGAAGCATTGTACCGGCACTTGTATGGTCTCCAGCCATCGGATTGCGATGCGAAAAAGGAGGATGAAAACTGGTACTGCCGCATCGTCAGTGTAATAGGTGTGCAGCGGGCAGTCCAGACCGGTACCTTGGTTCACCCGGGTGTTACCCGGTGGTTGAAGAGGTTATACAATGAGGAATACGATCCGGTCAACCGGATGGTGGACAAATCCCGTATTACCCGCTTGTCACTTCCGGACCAGTTCCTTGAAATGGCAGTCTTTGAAGGGAGGACCGGTGAACAAGCCCCTGATACCGGGGATGCATCGGTAGAACATGCCCTTTATGTGACATCCCAGGCCAGGAAGGAGATCGGTACTCCTCAACTCACCGATGATATGTGCCTCACTATTATAAATGATCAAATATGGCCTGTGTTCAGGCAGCTCTGCACGTATGCCCAGGGAATTGCAGCAGAAACAGGTAGCGTTTCAGCCGGCGGGTTCCAAAGGGGTGCACCCCTGAATATGATCACACCCCGGGGGAGTGCGCCCCGTGTAGATACAACGGTCCCAAGCGCCCACCATCCCGAAAACAGTCTCACCGGAAAGGCGATCGAAGGGAAAGGGAAAAGCCTGCTGGACGATGACGGACTGTTAGTACCGGGTGGTCATTCTGGTACAGGTACAAAACCGACAGGCCGAGAAGCAACGGAACATAATCAAAATGCACAGCCTGAAGGTCCGGGACACGGAACCGCATCGTGCCCCTATCCAGCTGATACGACTGGCAATAACGGAAAAGGAGGCCTGGAACCAGGTATCCAGGAGACGGCCAGGAGGATGATGGAGGCATGTACGAAAAGCAGGGAACTGCTGGACGAATTATCACCAGCAGGCAACATTGGGGAAACAGAAAACGGCACCAATCGTGAAACACTATCTGCTTTACGTGACCTGGCTGGGAAGATCAATACAATGGCCGGGACAATTGAGAGAGAAGTGAGGGATAGCCGGGCCATGAACATCCCGGGGGTGAACGAGCGGACACAGCCCGAAAGTTCACCGGGCCGGATACATGAGGGTGGGAAGTTATCTGAAGACCTGCTAAAGACCATTGAAACTGTTAAAAAGGCCACCTGCGAGTACCGGGACGCCCTAAAAAAAGTAGAACGCACAATTGAATCCTCCGACTCAGATCCAGGCACTATCCAGCACCTCACCGGGATGACAAAAAAAGCATTTATGGATTTGCAGCAGGCGGGGACAGAATTCCAGCGGCTATCGGGGGGGCCATCCCTTACAGGAAGTGAGAGGCCGATGGTCCGGTTGCCGGAAGCAGACGATGATCCTGATTCAGACAGGGCGATAAGTGCGACCCGCAGAGGCAGATTGGAACCATCGTTTGTAGCCGATACCGGGTACACTCCCGGTGTCTGGGAGAGCCTCTCATATTTTGACGCCAGTTTTGATGATGGAACGCAGGCTGAGCCCGAAGGACCTTTGTCGGGCAGGCAATCCAGCGATATTGCAGAGCGGCGGTTTGAACAGAACACGCAGGCACTCACCCGTGAGGCGACACTGTATCTTTCTGCCCTGCGGCAGAGGACAAGGAGTGACTGGGAAACGATTGATGAGAAAGCCGAACGGGTCCGGAGAGTTGCACTGTTAGAATCCCACACGGTTGGCCAGGACGATTATGCGACGTACCAGCGGTTTTACCAGCCGGTTGCCGGTCTCACCGGGGTAGCGCGGAAAAATATCCAGCAGGCGCTCCAGAAGACGAGGGCATCCCGTGACCTGAACGAACTCACCACTGGGGATGATATCGACGAAGAGAACCTTGCCGCCGTGAGGACGACGATGCGGATATTCCGGGACAGGGGACGGGAACCAGATAAGACCCGGTGGTGTATCTCTCTCCTCATCGATGCCAGCAGCAGCATGCACGACGAGACCGTGGCGAGAAAGTTACAGGCGACTATCCAGACTGCGATCCTTTTTGGGGAAGCTGTGAACAGGATTACGGGTATCAGGTTTGAGATCGCGGCATTTTCAGACACCGAATATATTCCCCTTAAGCGTTACCAGGATGACTGGAATATCCACCAGGGGTGCTACCTTATCCGGCAGGTAGTCCAGGCTACCGGGGGGACAAACGATGTCGGAGCGGTCAGTAGTGCCCTCGACCGGATGAACCGCCTCCACATGTCAGCCGGAGCAAACAGGATGATCTTCGTGATATCTGATGGGCAATCGGGTGTCGGGGGCAGGGAGCAGATGAGGACAATACTATTAACCAACAAAGGTACCCGGATATTCGGGTGGGGGATCGGCCCTGACATGGAGAAGATCGAGGAGACCTACAGGCCATACGGGACGTGGGTCCGGGATATTTCTGACCTGCCGCGGTCGATGGGTGAGGTACTCAGGCGTGAACTAGGACGACCAGCCATGGCGGGTTGGAAGGACAACCGGGCAGACCCCGGGACAGACAAGGATTTGCAGGTTGTGGGTGGCGGGCTATGCACGGACTGAGTACGATGGGGCCCCTGAAGGTCGCAGCATGGTGTCCCGGCAGGAGGGTCCCGGTCGCGACCAGCCTCAAAATCGGAGATATTGAAATCCCCGCACTGGAAGGACCACGCCTCCTTCTCGTACCCGCGAACGTACTATACCTGCAACAGATGTGGGACGCGCTCAGGATGCCGGGCAGGAATAACCTCCTCATTACCGGGGAATCCGGGTCTGGGAAGACGGTCCTTGTCCGTTACCTTGGGGAGATCTATCGCCAGGCCCTCATAAAACGTGCAGTCGAAGTACATGAGGGCCCGACGGGATCTCATACCACATCCCGGGCATCGTCATTCCAGACAAGGATCCTCACGTTCCATGAAAACCTCCGGAGGTCAGATATCACGGAGCGGAGGCATTACGGGGAGTCCGGCGAAGATAAGACGGGGTGGACGATGAGTGACGTGATGGACGGGATGGTCGCAGGGGACTGGAATGTTCTTTCTGAGATAAACCGCACCGGGGAGGACGTCCAGGCCGAGTTCAACGAGCCGCTTGAGAACAAGTCAAAAAGTCTGCACCAGCAGGTAATCAGGGGCCATCTCGACAGCCGGTTCATTGCGACGATCAACCCCGTCAAGAGCGAAGGGAGGGGCATTTATGAAGGAAAAGTGATGAGCGGGGAGTTTGTGAACCGGTTCACCAACAAGATCCACATCAGGTACCTGCCACCCGACCAGGAATTCGAGGTGCTGAAAAGTTATGGTCCCGATGTCGGTGACCTGGTGATTGACCGGCTCATCGCTCTTGCCAACGATATCAGGAGGGACTATGCAGAAGAGCACGGTGTAGTTCCGTTCCCGGTAACGACCCGTGCACTCATCCGCGTGGTCAGGCACCTCCATTGCTTCCCCGGGGACTTTCTCGAGCTCCGTTCGCTGTTCTGGCGGAAAGTGTACTGGCTCGATGACCGGATCCATCCACCCATTGCACGGAAGCTTATCACGGATCTGCTCGACCTTCACGATATTGTGGACCATGATCATTCCATGAGAGCCCGGTCGGAATTTGTCCAGATCGACGGTGCACGGGGCCAATGTCTCCGGATCGGCATGGCATCCCATCCAATCGGACAGGGTGGGCCGTATGTGCCGGATACCGTGATCGAGGAGGTGCAGCAGAACCTCGCAGATCTGGAGTGGGTCTTAAAAGACATCGTACTCCAGGAGAACATCCTCCTGATCGGAGAGGCAGGAGTCGGTAAAAACAAACTCGAAAGTTACCTGGCACACCTCCTCCGCTACAACCTCCTCGTTGTTGGCATGAGCGGTGAAACACGGGTGTCAGACCTCCTCACCTATCGAAGCTTCGGGGAAGAGGAAGTGGGTAAGACAGGTGATACC
>JBAXMF010000244.1:0-4317 GCA_037134435.1 Methanomicrobiales archaeon
TGGTCGGAAATCAGCATGACCATTGTATACGTTCCATTATCTGACCGTTTCATGGCAATTTCGACGGGGTTATCAGGCGTTACCGATTCAAAGATTTTTTTATCGGTAAAAATTGCCCGGGTATCGTTTTGTGCCTGGTACATGGCAGTTACCGGCCCGGTTATATTCATTGCAGGGATGTAGCGGAATGTCAGGTAATTTCCGTCCGTTACCGCTTCTGCCTTGATAGTAAGGTTTGAATTACCGGTCTGTCCACCGGTCTGCAGCGCAGCAGGAAACATCATGCCGTTCGTGTAGAAAAGTCCGAGTGTGATCGCGATAATGAGCACGACAATACCAATAAAGATTACATTTTGTTTTTCCATTCAGCTGGCTCCTGGATTTCTCATTAGTGTTATTCCGGTGGATTAAAAGAATTAACCACTTTCACCCGTCCTGTCGATATCCCGGACTATTCATTATTCCAGGGAAGACCCAAAGACTACGTAAAGGGTGACCATCTGAACAAGACCTCCACGTGACCATTGGAACCCCTCATAAATTTATGTGGGAGTGCACCAAACAATCCTGTACCAGACAACCGCTGTCCAGCCAGGGCTATTCACCAGAGGATTTTTCGGGTTATACTCTGACCAGGTGAGAATTTTTCGTGAGCGAGAACATCCGTATTCCAAGGATCCTTATCGCAGGGACTCATAGCGGATGCGGGAAAACAACCATTGCACGTGGCCTTATGCAGGCTTTTACCTCGCAGGGACTTGTAGTACAACCCTTCAAAGTTGGCCCGGACTTCATCGACCCCACTCACCATACGACCATCTGCGGGAGATGCTCGAGGAACCTGGACCCCTTCATGATGGGTGAGAACGGGGTCCGGGAAACATTTGTCCATACGTCAAGGGGCGCGGACATCGCTGTTATAGAGGGTGTCATGGGGATGTTTGACGGGCTCGACGGGACACTGGAATCCAGTACGGCCCACGTTGCTGATCTGCTGGGGACCCCGGTACTCCTTGTAGTAGATGTGAAAGGGATGTCACGAAGTGCCCATGCAATCGTTCGCGGATTTGCCAGTTCCCCTGGAGGAGAACGGATTGCCGGGGTGATCTTCAACCGGTTAGGTAGCGACCGCCATCGGTCACTGATCGAGCGGTCAGCTGACAGGAACATACTCGGGTGGATGAAACGGAGGCCAGGGCTTGAGGTAAAGAGCCGGCACCTTGGACTCGTTATGGCATCCGAGGTCGGGGAGGATGCAGCAGCAGGGGATGCGGTCAACGAAGACTGCGATACCGGGGCGATCCTTGATATCGCACGCAATACCGGCCCGTTACCTGTCCCGGGACCGCTGCCTGGAATTACCGGAGACCGGCCGGTCATCGGGGTCGCTCGTGATGAGGCCTTCTGTTTTTATTACCAGGACAACCTTGACCTTCTTGTGGCTTCCGGTGCAGATCTTGTATTTTTCAGCCCAATTCGTGACCATCTCCCAAAAACAGATGCAATTTACCTCGGGGGTGGATATCCGGAACTCCATGCCGGGGCACTGGAAGCATCAGCCACCACGAAAGCGGTTGCCGCGGCTGTTGACCGGGGTATGCCGGTATATGCTGAATGCGGGGGGCTGCTTTTTCTCACCCGCGGAATCCTGACGGACCGTGAGTACCGGATGGCAGGAGTCCTTCCCGCATGCGCGGAGATGACCAGTTCTGTCCAGGCACTCGGGTATTCTGACGGCAGCGGTAGCGGTAATAATTCGTATATCCGCCCGGGAATGCAGATAAAAGGTCATGAATTCCATTATTCCCGCATTGAATGTATGCCGGATGCACGGTTTATTATCAGTCTTTCGCGTGGCAAAGGCATTTCTGGCGGTAAAGACGGGCTATCAGAACATGAGACTACCGGAAGTTACACCCACAGTTACTTTACGAGGGAATTTTCGGTTTCGTTTGTAAAGGCAGCCCTGATGTTTAAGAAGCAGTAACAACGGGACTGGACAACGAAGGGATATAAAACTTCAGGGTACATAACCACCTGTAGGAGTAAGATTTTTCTCATGCGGAGTGATGAGGTTAAAGCAGGGTACCAGCGGGCGCCGAACCGTTCGCTTCTCAGATCGCTTGGAGTGACTGACCGGGAGATGGGGCTTCCCTTCATCGGGATTGCCAATGCGTACAACACGATTGTCCCCGGGCACGTCCACCTCCGGACCCTTACGGATAAGGTCAAAGAGGGGATCATTGCGGCTGGGGGTGTACCATTCGAGTTTGGCGTAATCGGGATCTGTGACGGGATCGCGATGGGTCATGAGGGGATGCGGTATTCACTCCCTTCGAGGGAGAACATCGCGGACTCGATAGAGCTGATGACCGAAGCCCACAGGTTTGACGGGCTCGTCTGCGTGGGCACCTGTGATAAAATTGTACCCGGGATGCTGATGGCAGCCGCACGCTGCAATATCCCCTCGGTTGTGTTAACAGGAGGGCCCATGCTTTCCGGTTACCTTGCCGGGAAGGAATTGTCCCTGATTGATATTTTTGAGGGTGTGGGGAAAGTAGCAGCCGGAACGATGAGCGAATCTGCCCTGCAGGAACTTGAATGTTGTGCAATGCCCGGCTGCGGGAGCTGCCAGGGGTTGTACACGGCAAATACGATGGCATGCATGACCGAGGCGATGGGGATGTCACTCCCGGGTTGCGCAGCGATCCCGGCGGTGGATGCAGGTAAACTTCGTATTGCACGTGAAAGCGGCGAGAAAGTGCTCGACCTCGTACGAAATAATGTCAGGCCCAGGGATATTATCACCATCGAGAGCCTTTCAAATGCGATCAGGGTCGATATGGCCCTTGGGGGCTCGACAAATACCGTCCTCCACCTGATGGCAATCGCCGTTGAAGCCGGTGTCCCCCTGGACATCAGCCAGTTTAACATAATTGGTGAAAAGACCCCGCACATCTGTCACATGCAGCCAAGCGGGCCTCATTCAATGCAGACACTCTACCGGGCAGGAGGTATCCCTGCCGTTTTTAAAGAGCTTTCAACGTTGCTCTCCGATGCCCCGACGGTCTCAGGAATGAGTGTCCGGCAGATTGCGGGCGCAGCAGTCGTCCGTGACGCAAACGTTATCAGGGGAATAACTTCTCCGGTCAGCCCGGCAGGAGGCCTGAAAATTCTTTCCGGGTCGCTGGCACCTGACGGGGCGGTGGTAAAATGTGCCGCAGTGCCAAAAGAGATGTGGGTCCACAAGGGTCCTGCGCGGGTATTTGATGGAGAAACAGCAGCCATGAAGGCGATACTTGCGAGGGAGGTTACCGAGGGGGACGTCGTCGTTATCCGGTACGAGGGGCCGCGTGGTGGACCGGGAATGCCAGAGATGCTCTCCCCGACATCTGCCCTGATGGGACTTGGATATTCCCGTGTCGCGCTTATCACCGACGGTCGTTTCTCGGGAGGGACTCGTGGACCCTGTATCGGGCATATCGCGCCGGAAGCGGCGGTTGGAGGGCCGATTGCACTCGTACGAGATGGGGACCCGATAGCCCTGGACCTTTTTAAGAAAACACTTGACCTCCTGGTGCCCGATAAGGAACTGATTACCAGGAGAAACGAGTGGAAACCCCGAATAAAACCACTGACAGGTGTGCTCTCCCGTTATGCTGCGAATGTAGGCCAGGCCAACATGGGTGCCGTGCAGAAACTATTGACCTGATAATTGGTCAGCTGGTAAGTCCTAATACCAGTTTTTTTAATGTCTCCCTGACAAAAATCCTAGTGGTCTACTGAAGTCCGGTGTAATCTATGTCAAATTCCCCCTCAATTTATTGCAGCGTAGTGTGCTCGCACTGCGAAGGTGAAGGCTGTATTTATTGTAACAAGACCGGGCATGTGCTTGTAAAAGAGCCTGCGTGCAGGTGCAGGACCTGTGACGGGGTTGGGTGCCTGTATTGCGGCTTTACGGGATGGGCAGGACTGAAGGGAAAATATGATTGAATGCTGCCCTTCGAATACCGGTGAATACTAAATGGACTTCGTTCCGATACTTGGCTATATTGCAGGGTTCTGTACAACGGTTGCATTCCTCCCCCAGGTGTACAGGGCGTGGCGGACGAAGTCATGTAAAGACCTGTCACCGGGCATGCTCATTTTATTCGCTATCGGAATACTTCTCTGGCTTATTTTCGGCATCATGATCCAGGAAACACCCATTATAATCGCAAACGGCGTGACTTTTTTCCTTGTAATGGTAATTGTGATCCTAAAGTTCAGGTTCGATTAAAAGCAGCGATTACGGCAACCAAATGGCCAGTGGGTATT
>JBAXMF010000245.1:0-4306 GCA_037134435.1 Methanomicrobiales archaeon
GCCCCATTTCAATCAGTCGCAGGCCATTGTTCATTAAAGGCGTTAAGTCGGGATTAATTGAAGGAAATACCAGGACTACACCAAGGTTCATTGCAGCACCGGGAGTATAACCCGATAATTGTGTCGCCTGGCACAACGTCACAACCGGTACTATCATGATAACCATCCCGGCAATACTGAACGGAAAAAAGGAGAGGTAAATAAAACCTGCCACAGCCCCGACCACTCCACCCAATAACTGGAGCCTGGCTTTTTCAACGGTACTTCGTTCGGTATCGGACATGACTACTGTACCGGTTATCAATGCCAAGAGTGCACCAATGGGAGCGTAATGGTAAGTCCCCAGGACATACAGGGTGAAATAGTGGGCCCCGGAAAATTTCAGAAGGGCAAGGAGTCCATACCGGATACCGAACGGAGCGACCAAAGAAATTTGTTCGTACGTATCGGTTCCATTTGTAATCCTCCAGGTATTCCACGATACCCCGATTCAGTAACGTATCGGGAATCGTTTTGAAATAATTACCCTGTGTTTTTAAGTTTACGTGGATTATTGTATTTCAAATGGAAAGTGGGATAAGGAAGAAAAAGGCCAGAAATCCGTTTTATATCGTCGAGGGTTTCCGTTTCCGCAATTTCCAGAGACCATAGGCAATAATTACAAGGGCCCCGGCAATGATTATTAAAATGACCGGGTTTGAAGTAATTGCGCCGACACCCGAAGGCTGTTGTACCGTGATACCGAAAACCATATTATCTGACAGCATTGGGGCGTCCAGGCCGTCCCGGTATTTCACATCAGTATCAATGATATACCGTTTTCCGACGATAGCAGATTTTGCCGAGATAGTGAATTGTGCGGTTTTCGTTTCCCCCGGACCGACAAGCCCCAATGAGGCGGTGTCAGTCACCGGAGCGATCACCTGGTTCCCGATAAGACGGGCCTGTGCGTTATACGCAGGGGTATCCCCGGTATTACGATAAGTTACCGTGATCGTCTCTATTCCACCCGGATTAATGGTCAAATTCTTGGTAACCGCTTCAAAAACTGCACCCTTTGCTACCGCAATGCCAATTGGGACTGCCGGAGTATTCCGGAGAATACCGTCTGTATCACGGTACTGACCTTCGAGAAGTGCAGGGTATGACCCGGCACCGGTATGGTCCTTTACCGCGATCCTCGCTTTGATGGTGGTGACATTGCCGGGGGCGAACCTCTTCAGGTACACGTTGCTGTCAACCATCTGGAATGTCACGTTATTGGAAGGGACGATACTGAATGAAACATCTTCACCGGTACTATAGCCGGCATTCATAATATCCAACACCAGGTATCCTTGTGTATCCGGCGCCATGTTTTCTGACTGTTCGTGGAGAATAACCAAACGTACCTCGCTCATGACCCGGATGGAAACCGGTATTGTCTGATTTTTCTGGTTGTAGAGTACCTTGATTGTGGAGAAATCCGGGCCGACCATGGGTATCGCATAGACGTAGTTGTAGGTGACCTCAAGAGGGATCACGTAGGCCCCCGGGGTAGCATTCTGATGAACCGTTCCCAGTATCGTGACCGGGACCTGGTCCCACGAACCAATATCCCCTGCTATGGTAGGCAGACTTTTGAGTGTAATGGGAGCGTCCCCCACCTGGGGCCTGACTATTACTCCCAACGCAGTGCTTGGGTCATAGGCCGTTGGAGAAAGAAGTGGTTCCACCTGCATTGCCTTATCTCGGCCTTTGTTGGTCAGGATAACGGTCATTGAAAACGTATCTCCCGGATAGTACCGGGTATCTCCCTCAGCGTGGGCGGACAGGACTGGCTGCGTACCGGTGTCAAGATAGAGATATCCTGCTGCGAGACACGGTGTACAACAGAGAAAAATGGCTATAACGAAGATGAAGAGCCATGGAACATGTGCATCTGAAAGATGCATTCTCTTAAACAGGAAAGGGAGGGTCATTGAAACCGTCACTTTCTACCCGGGTTTGTCTTTTTCCGGTACCATAAGTACGCCCCTGCCGCGATTACAACAACCAGGAAGACTATCACAATAAGCCCGGTATTGGAATCTGGCTTAACTTCGACGGTAACAGGGATGTTGTCCGATGTAAAAGCCGTATTACCTGAATCGGTATAGGCAATTTCGGAGTCAATAGAATACGTCTTAATAGTCGCCCCGGCATCCGTCTGTACACTGAATAACGCAACAGCAGATTCCCCGGGTTTCAGGTTACCAAGAAATGCAGTTTCGTCGTCGCTTGAAAATGGGTCTATCACACTGATGCGGGCCTGGGCATTGTACACTGTTGAATTTCCCGTGTTTTTATACGTAGTTGTAATGATCCCGGTCTTCCCCGGGTGGATCACTGACGGTGCGCTGGTAAGTTCAAATTTGACTTTCTCGCCGAAGGTAACACCCGTGCTAACCGGTGGTGATGTGACGATATTTCCTTCAAAGTCGCGGTAGACCGCATACAGGGTGACCGGGTAGGTCTGTTTGTGGTTTGCATTCCCCGAAACCGCGACTTTAAACCTGGATTGTGCCGTTCCACCCGGGGGAAGATCTCCAATATATATTCCGTTGTCATAGGGCACAACGGGACTTGCGCCATCGGGTGAAAGGTACACAGACGTATGGTTGCCGGTACCCTGACCGGTGTTCCTGATAGTGAAGGTGATGTACCCATCACCACCGGCAGCAAGGTTGTCGCTGGATGTATTTTCGACCGATAATACGACCATTTTTCTGACAACCACTGGAACAGGAAGGGTTTTTTTGGCGTCCTTGAATGAGTATTCAATGTTATCGGTGCCCCGCTGTTCTGCCGTTGGGACATATTGATAGGTAACTATTGCTTGCATCGTGTAGCTGCCAGCTTTTGCGTCCTGCGGGATCTCAACCGTAAACGCAGCAGGGACAACCACACCAGCCGGGATATCCCCTATTATCTGGGGATTCGATTTCACGTTAACAGGGGAATCCCCCGGAACAAGCTGTACTGTTGAGAAAAGTGCCGTTGTCGGAATATACTGTGGCGGGATGGAGTTGGCATTATAAAATTCCATGGTAATTTTCCCCTTGTTCTCAAGAACCAGCGGTAATTGCATCGTAGTCCCCGGGATCAGCTGGTTGCTCGCGTCAATGGATATGGAAAGGTCTGGCCCGCCCGAAAAATACTGGTCGTTTGCCAGGCAGGGATTGATGAATAGTCCTATACCTGTGCAGAGAATTAAAAAACTCAAAATATGATGTTTCAGAATCAGATGCCGCAACTTCAATCCGTCTCCTTTTTTAGTCCTATACGAACCGTGATAATATTAATCTAACTAATAAGCCCGGGAAGAACATAGTTCGGGAGGGTCCATCCATGGAATGCACGAAAAACATTGGACTCTTTTTTTTGCCCTGATCATTCCTGAAACCCGGGAACCTGTCAGGAACCAAAAAAATCAGGGGTAATTATGAAAACCGACATCGCAGACACCTACAAGTTACCCGGTATTTTCAGTAACAAATGAGAACAAATATTAATGATCTCTTCAGGTGTATGGTAGTATGAGGAATGCCCCGGTATGAAGATTGAGGATCTGTTCGGCAGGGTTGCGAACGTTGTAAACAGTTATCCGAAGGCAATCATCGCAGTGATGCTGGTGCTTGCCGTGATTGCCATTATTTTTATGGCGACTATTCCACCCCAGACAGAATCCGATGAGTTCATGAATAAACATTCCCCCTCAGGAATGGTCTATGACCTGTACAACAACCGTTACGGACAGGATTCCTATGTTCTGCTGATAACGGCATCAAATCCGACAGATCCTGGACTGTTGAGGGAGATCCTGGTCCTCGAAAAACAGATAAAGCGTATCAACCATGTCAGTTCGGCAGTCTCCATCGCTGATGTCGTAGCGGAATATCACGGGGGAACAATCCCGGGTACTGAGGCGGAGGTCAAGGCGATAATAGATAAACTGCCCCCCGGGACAAGAAAACAGTTTGTTCCTGACAAGGAGACGGCACTTGCTTATGTCCTTATAGACCAGGGAATATCGACGGACGCGTCCCAGAATGTCGAACCATTCGTGGTAAAAACTATCGGACAGGCAACACTTCCTCCCGGTGTATCTATCGAACTGACCGGAAACACACCATTCAATATCCAGCTCCAGGAGGCGATGCTCGGTAACTTCAGTGTCCTCATCGTTGCTTCCATGGCGTTCATGCTCATCGTGCTGGGCCTCCTGTTCTCGAAAATAAGGTTCTGGATCCTACCGATAGTCCTGCTGGTATTCGGTCTGTTTTAC
>JBAXMF010000246.1:0-4300 GCA_037134435.1 Methanomicrobiales archaeon
ATTCTGATCAAGAGAAATCTCGATATGATGGCTCATATTAATGAACACATTCGTGCGCTCGATGAACAGATCATCGCAAGAATGACAGAACAAGATACTATTCGTGATGTTGAGATCGCGTGTTCAATTCCTGGTATCAATGTTACGTCAGCGGTAACCATTCTGGCAGAAATCGGGGATTATCATGATTTCGAAAATGCTGAGAAACTTGCTTCGTGGGCTGGATTGGTACCTTCGGTGTACCAGTCTGCGGGGAAAAATTGTTCCGGAAAAATTACTAAACACGGGTCCGAACATCTCCGCTGGATTCTTGTGCAGGTGGCAAAAGCTGCGGGAAGAACGGTTAATACAACATTCCGGAAATTTTTTAACAGGATTGCATATCGAAAAGGAGGGAATACAGCGACTGTTGCACTAGCCCGGAAGATTTTATGCATTCTCTGGCATCTTCTTAAAAACAAGGAACTTTATGTAGATTCATTAAAAAATGCAAAACCAACAAAACCGCTGATCATTCAGAAATTTTCAAAAAACTCCAGTTCTGATGTCCAACAAGCTATTGATTTTATCATTGAATGTGGCTTCGAAGTCATTCACCCGGACTCTTCTCTTGATCTAAAATTTCGAGAGGTGAGCCACTGAGGCCATCTATTTTCATATTAAATTTCCCCAGCATTTTCATCCTGTATGCTTGTGGCCCGTCGGCATCATGACCGTTTTTATGACAAATAATATAGTTTGACCAGAGCACCGCTGGTGGAATTAGTAGTATCACTTGCCTGCTTTGATTCTACTGCAATCTTAGTTCAAACTGTTTTTTTCTATCCAGGTGTCTTTTTTCACAGATGGTGGAATTGTGCAAGGGGATTGATGTTGGGTTTCTTCAAACGTAATTAGTTTTTACCTTGTGTTTGGAAATCTGTATGTGATCCATATTGTGCTGTGTTTTCGCGTATTTGGTCAAAGCGAAGAAAATATTAGATATTTATATTGGGGCATAGTATGGTAAACCAGATCCTTTTTAAAAACCACCTGCATTGAGGAAAGCCACTTCAGTCCTGATCATCATGGAAAATTCCAGCCTTATTCCAGCCCCTTTATTCCAAAATTAAGGCGGGTTACCAACATTGCACACCCATTCCACTAACCCACTTCCTGCTGGGCCTGGATTTTGGTTTAGTACTTCCTGTATTTCAGTCCATTTCACTTAATAGTCAATTAATAGTCTTATTTTAAAATAACGCCGATAACGCCTTGTTTTATCTGAATCGGAGCCGATAAAGAGGCTGAATTAGGTAGGCCCTGGCGATACCTGGATCGTAGTATAACCGTAAACAAGACTGTTATCGAGCCTGGAATTTCTATTACATACCCTCCTACAAATTGTCAAATAGTTTTTAAACCAATAATTTTGTATCGCTCAACGAAATTCCATGACATTCGTTAATACGGATCCCTGTTTTTGTTACGGGTGCGGAGTCACAATTGCATTGCATTCTTTGGGTCCGAAAATTGTTCGAAGCCCGCTTGCACGAGATACTAAATTTCTGGTCCGAAAGTCAGAAATGTGAAAATTCATGTACCCCCTACCCCCTATACACTGGTATCATGACCCCGCTACTTCAGCTTCTCGTTGAAAACAAATGTAGAGATCTTGATGTACCACTTGTCGGATTTGCACCGGCTGAAAGATGGGATGAACCACTCTTTGACCCCTGGGTACCTGAACAATTCCATCCGCGGTCGATATACCCGGAAACGAACACGGTCATCGTCATCGGCATACCGGTGAGTCTCCCCGTCATTGAAACTTCCCCTTCGATATTTTACCATGAACTCTATAAAACAGTTAACAACCTGCTCGACATGAGCAGTTACCGGATATCTATCCTGCTCAATGAACAGGGCTATCCGTCAATCGCTCTACCAAGGGACGGGTATGGGTCAATCAGTGTTTTAAAAGAAAACCCGGTGGCATTTTTCTCGCACCGCCATGCTGCGTTTCTTGCAGGCCTCGGTAATTTTGGCGTAAACAATATGATCCTCACCCCGGGGTATGGCCCACGGGTGCGGTTTACTTCAATTTTCACCCATGCAAAAATTAGTGGAGGAGAGATCATGCATGAGGCCCTTTGCACGCATTGCATGCGGTGCGTAACAATTTGTCCGGTTAATGCCTTACAGGAAGATGATTATCCTGCCGGACTTACGGAAAAGAAAAGCTGTGTCATGCGCTCTGAAGAACTGTTAAAACGTTATATCTCTCCCTGCGGGTTCTGCATCAAGGTCTGCCCGGTGGGTGAAGACCGGGTACGGTACAAGAGAGATCTACCGGGCATATACGATGAATCAAATCAGGAATATACGGGCTATCATAAGGCCTGGGCCCATGTCAGGTCCTACGGTGGGCTCTTAAAAAAATATAACCTGTAAGAGAGATCAGTTCAGAACCAGGATCATGATATTCAGGTACGTTGCTATGCATAACCATACAATATAGGGAACCTGTAACCCAGCTGCAATTCGCGAGACCTGGTAATAACAGTAGATCATAGCGAGGACAAGGATAATAAGGATCAGGATTATTGCCAGCCCCAATATCGGAGAATGAAGTCCGAAGAAAACGAAGGACCAAAGAATATTTACGATTAACTGGGCTGCAAATAACAACATTCCTAACCGGACAAGTTTATTTTCGGTCCCTTTCGAAACGACAAGGTACAGGGAAATACCCATCAGGATATACAATGTTGTCCAAACAGGCCCAAATACCCAGTTCGGAGGAGTTAGCGGTGGTTTTATTAAAATAGTATACCAGGATGAAATTGCAGGTATCGTGGCTATAGAACCGATTAACCCTGCAAACAAAGGCACTGCAATACAGGCGATAAGGAGACCAGAAGAACGTAGTGAAGGTGTGTTCATAGGAAGATCAGAACCATTATGATCGGCGAGGCTTGAACCTTCCGGTAGTTCAGGATAAACAATTTATACTGAGTTTATATCCCCTGAACTTCTGGATGGTTCAATTTCCAATAAATCGTCAAATTTTTAAGAACAAAAAGCAAAACAGAATTAATCCGGGGATAGTTGGAGTCTAATCCCCGGACTAATGTGTGTAGAGAGCACTACACGAGAGAGTTTGGGAGGATGATATGGCTTACATATCAAGCCTCCATTTCATCTGTCCGAACGCGGATCATTTTTTCAACAGGTATCTGGAATATTTTCCCATCGCCCATTTTTCCCGTTTTTGCTGCCTGTTGAATCAGGCTGATAACCTTTTCAGCATGTTCATCCCTGATAACTACTTCAATCGATATCTTCGGGAGGAGATCGATGGCCATTGTACCGCCCCTGAACTGCAGCGTGATCCCTTTCTGGTCTCCACGTCCCATTACTTCGGTAACCGTCATACCGTAAAATTCATGGTCCTCGAGGGCTTTTTTAACGAAATCAATACGTTCAGGGCGGATAATTGCTTTTATCATCTTCATACCATCACCTCTTTCGCAGATTATGCACGTTCCCCGTGCTGTGATAGATCCAGTCCTACATATTCTTCTTCCTCAGTCACCCGCAGGCCCAGGTACTTGTCAATAACCTTTGCCAATACCCAGGTCAGGCCAAATGAGTAGACCATAATGAACAGGGCTCCGCCTACCTGGATCAGAAACTGGTAGACATTTCCGTAGATCAGACCCGTGTAGCTGTTGATCGCAGCGGATGCAAAAATACCGACTGCAATTGTCCCCCAGAGACCTCCTATCCCATGTACGGACCATGCATCGAGACTTTCATCCATCCCCTTGTTGATACGCCACAGCATTGTCCGGTAACAAAGGATACCTGCTACTGCTCCGATCAGGATCGAAACCAACGGCCCAACATATCCTGCGCATGGTGTAATCGCACCGAGGCCTGCAATCGCCCCGCTCACCATTCCCAGAGAACTGGGGTGACCACTGATCCACGATGCGAAAAGCCATGCGAGTGCCCCAGCGGCGGCTGAGGTATTAGTAACCACCAGTGCATTCACAGCTAGTCCGTTCGCTGCCAGGGTGCTCCCACCGTTAAAACCGAACCAGCCAAACCATAACAGTCCCGCACCAAGAAGGGTCATGGGAATATTGTGAGCTTCCATTGCATAGGTCCCAAACCCTGCTCGTTTGCCAATGACGATCGCAATGGCAAGAGCTGAAAACCCGGCAGTGAGGTGCACAACCGAACCACCGCCGGAAGCAACGAACCCAAGTGAACTCAGCCATCCGCCGCCCCAGACCCAGTGTGCGACAGGATC
>JBAXMF010000247.1:0-4278 GCA_037134435.1 Methanomicrobiales archaeon
TACAGCAAGCTTGAGCCATCCGGGACGATTCGTGTTATTTCAGAACCGACCGGGGCGGAAATATTACTGGATGAAGAAGACACCGGTCTCCGTACCCCTGCGGATATTGTCAGTGTTTCCCTGAGGTCGCACTCGGTCAGTGTGCAAAGTCCCGGATATGGGACCCCTGAACCACAGTTGGTTGACGTTGTCCTTAACCAGGTCTCTCCCGCCAGCTTTACGTTGGTGAAGACGTCGGGAACATCAACACCCGGTACAGCTGGTGGAACTGATGGTTTAACGTCAATTGATACTACC
Organism: Methanomicrobiales archaeon; assembly: GCA_037134435.1. Lineage (GTDB taxonomy): Archaea > Halobacteriota > Methanomicrobia > Methanomicrobiales > Methanospirillaceae > CAIKOD01. The sequence continues at coordinate 298 of JBAXMF010000247.1, forward strand.
GGACAAGGTACAACAGGGTCCTTGCTCGACCTGTACATCCATGAAAACATCCGTGGGAATATATCGGTAATGCCGGTTCCAGGATTGAGCGGCCCGCTCAAAGGGGGCGAAGAACGGAAATTCTCCCTGCCCCATTTGATATCGCCTGAAAATGTCACATTTATCCGGCTTTACCTTTTTTCTACCGGCGGTTATGACACGACCCGGGTAACAGGTGCCGATCCGTCTTTTCTTGTGCAACAGGGGACCATTTCGATCAACCCAGACCGTGTCTACCAGGACCAGGGCAGAAACGCGACGTCCGGCACCGTGACCACGAGCTGCTTTAACCTCCCGAATTCCACCAGTCAGGGATCCCGCGTCTTGAAAATTGTCCTTGACAATTCACCCGGCACTTCCTGTATACTCGAAGGTGCGGTCCTTGTTGTTGTATCGCAAAACGATAAGGGGCCTGCTATCTCGTACTGGCTCCACGAAGGGGCCGATGTGATTTCGGCACTACCCGGCCAGGAGAGTAACGCTGCGGAAACGACCACAGAATTTAACATCGACCCGGCAGACCCAGTGATTTCACACGCAGACCTGCAGTTTGTCAGTACCAGTATGGAACAGGACACCCGGCCCCAGTACCAGGCAGAAATAAATGGTGAAACATTTATCGGGGAATTCAAAGACCCGGGAAGCCCGGTACGATCAGCCCGTGTTGAAGTTCCACCTCCTGGACCAGGTTCCCGTGTGCATACCGCACTTCAGGCCATGTTCAATGAGACCTCGGCATTATACGGAGAGACCCGGATAGAAATTTTTACCGCGTATCAACAGGAGAATAGACCTGGCCTTGACAAAATTCCATTGAATGGAACGATCTCCAATACACCAGATAATCCGGGTATTTCTACGACAACAACGGGGATACCAGTGAGTACTCGCCCTTCACAGAATTTTCTGGGACCAGGCCTGGTAAAAACAACCCCGGCACCAGCATCGAATGATTTCACATCCGGTGGTTTTAATCTGCTCGACCGTGTATTCTCATTCCTGCTTTCAATACTTGGTGACTCTACACCCCTTGACCGGAATTCCGTGTACCCAGGACCCGCTGACTCTGCCAATGGTGATACGGTAACAGGACCGGCCCTGGGTTCGGATCAAATCAATAGGATTTCCCCTGAGAGCGAGTATGTTCCTCCCGGTGAAAATTCCACGTTGGTGATGCCGTTGACCATAACCGGGGATAGCAATAGTACCTCATCAATCTCTGCAACAGGAGATCCATATACGGTAAATAGCCCTATCAAGACAACACAACGCAAACCCGTAACCCATAGCGGGGGAATATACATCACCTCGTACCCGGCAGATGTTGAACTCAGGGTGGATACAAAAAAAATCGATGTCGTCCTCCCCGCCGTAATTTACGGGCTGAAAGAAGGCATTCATACGGTTGAAGTAAGGCAGCAATCAGAGAAAGACAGGACCATCACATCTCGGTCCCTCAGGACATGGGTCTACGCAGACGCAGTGACAACTGCAAATTTTGACCTGGTTGCAGGCAATGTTCCCAAAAAAATCCATATCAGCTCCCTGGATAATACGTCGTATTCATTCACGGTAAACGGGTATTATCCAATCCGAAAGAGCCCGGCCGATATTGAATTCACCGGGCCTGATGACTTCTTCACGGTCATTCGCGATGGTGCATACGTTTCAATCAGGCCCAATTCAATGGTACCGGGGGACAACAGCATCACGATTCCACCCACAAATCCACCGTTACACAATCTTCCGGTCGAATCTTATCCGCAGGGAGGGGAAATATTTGTGGATGGTACCTGGTCAGGGTTTACTACCCCTGCGGTGATACCAAACCTTTCCACAGGACTACACCGTGTAATTGTTTCCGTCCCCGGGTATATACCCGGTGGTGCTCTCGTGGATATCCCGATCAGTGATGGTCCGGTCGTACGTTGCCCGGTATCATTTATCCTGGATACCTATGCCAACGGCCCTGTTACGGTTGAAAGCATCCCCCCTGGTGCAGATATCCTGTTGAACGGCTATGTGACCGGGGAAATCACACCCCATACATTTGGATATCTTCCCCTTGGAATACACCAGGTTACCGTGCGTCGAAATGGCGAAACCCGGACGATTGAAGTCAATATAATACCCGGTAACAGCCACCGCGAGGTCGTGATGTTCCAGGAAAAAGGCATGGCCGACTGATGGGGCATATCGAATGAATAACCACCCGCCATTACAAAGATATTTGCCTGCCAAAACACGGTGTGGTGAAAAAAATAAATTGTACGAAAGGAACTACGCGACGTGTAGGCATGCGTACCGGTGGACGGTGATACTAATTTCACTGGTTATTTTCACAACACTTTTTCCTGCTGTTGTGAATGCAGGTCCGGCATTATCGAATGGAGAACAGACCTCCGTTGGGGATGAGGCCATCGTGTGGGGACCGTACCTTACCAATACTACCAGCAATTCTACAACACTCAACTGGAGGACATCAGGACCATCCATCGGCCGGGTCGGTTACGTTCTTTCGGGTTCCAATTCTCCTGGAATATCCAGCAAAGGTGTATCAGAGAAAAACCAATCGCTCATCCACCATGTACCGCTGAGTAATCTCGAACCCGGCAAAGGTTATTCGTATTGGATAGGAAATAGCTCACAGAATTATTCGTTCTTAACGTTCCCGACGGATGGCCCGTTTATGTTTGTTGTGTATGGGGACACCCGGGAGCAACTACCAGACTGGTCCCAGTCTGAGCTTCATGCCCGTGTTGCCGAACGAATTGCGATGGAGCAGGGTTGTCTTTTTGTGGTGCATACCGGGGACCTCGTCAATGACCCTGCCGATGAGGGTGAATGGGGACGTTTTTTTGACGCAGCGGGCCCAATGCTTGCCAATACAACCTTTTACCCGGTCCCGGGGAACCATGAAGGGGACCTGTTGAAATACGTGGAATATTTCGGATTGCCACCCTGGTACAATTTCACGGTTGCTGGATCTGAATTCATAATCCTCGATAGCAACACCCGGAAACCGATGATCGAAGACCAGCAGGACAGGTGGCTTAACCAGACATTATCAGGGCCTTCCAATGGCAGGTTTGTCTTTCTTCACCATCCCATGTACACATCAGAAGCCAACCACTGGGGTGGGTTTCTGGATATTCGCCAGAAATGGGAGCAGCAGTTTATCGAACATGATGTCCTGGGTGTATTTTCGGCTCATGTCCACGCATATGAGCATTACGAAGAAAGGGGTATCAATTTTTTCACCATGGGGACCGGGGGTGCCCCCTTTTATCCGCTCGCAGAGCAGAAACCCGGAGGGTACCGGAATAGCATGGAAAATACGCTCGCCTATGCCCGTGTCACAGTCAACGTTAATTCTGTTGCATCGTTGGTAGAAGTGATCAACGTGGCTGATGTCCATGACAGACAGGTCGTGATGTATCCTCCAGGGACTATCGCTGAGAGGGTTGTTATTTCCGAACCACGGGGAAAAACACCAGATATATTTTCAGGTCCTTTCTCTGATATTTATTCTCTATTTAAGGGACTACTCCAATTTTTCACATAAACAATCAACTTAGTTAAGTTAACTATTCGAAGATATCAGGGTAATATTTATAATTTCTTGTGCTGACAATATCACAAGTCAGACTATATTACATCTTTGCTTTGATTAAGGTGATTTATTTTATGAAGGCAATTCCAACCCGATATTTTCTTAGCATCGCGTTAATTCTCATCGCCGTGCTTATTGCCGCTCCGGCTATGGCTGCAGCGACTTCTTCCGTCCATGTCATCAGGTATGCAAATGATGGCACAACAATTCTGAATGAGACTGCGGTTGACTTCCACTGGATGGAGGCAAACCTACCCGTTTATGGTGATGGGGTAACGCATTATTACATGCAGGGCCCGGTATTCAATGCCAGCATCACGAATAAATGG